>VBFG01000100.1 GCA_005882635.1 Chloroflexota bacterium
CTACGGTTGGCTCGGGGCGACCGGCGGGCTCGACCCGGCATTCCTCGTGCTGGTCCCGGCAGCCGCCGCGGCAGGTGCTGCCCTCGCCATCGGGAATGCGCTCGTCGACGTCGAACGGGACCTCGCAGCGGGACGGACCTCAGTGGCGGCGCGGCTCGGTCGTCGTCCGGCGGCGGCAACCGCCGCCGTCCTGCTGGCCGGCGTCGCGATCGCGGCGGTCGGATCGGCGGCCCTCGACGGCGTGTCCGGATCGGCCATCGGCCTGATTGCTGCCGCCGGCCTCGTGCCATCGGCCGCGGGCCTGACGGTGGTGCCGTGGACCCCTGGCGGCGGGTCACCGATCGTTCGCGAGTGGGCCTGGCGGGTCGAGGCCGTTGGCCTGGCGGTCCTGGCCGGCGCCTGGGTCCGGGCCGTCCTGGCGTGAGTTGTGAGACCCTTTCACGGGGTCGCCGGGCCGTGCTCCGACGCACCGACCCAGGACGAAGGTACCCCCTAACCGATCGGCGTCCTCGCTCGTTATTGATCAGTAGCCGCAACCAGTCCCAGGAGGTCCTCCCATCGTGTCGTCACTCAAGCGCCGCCTTCGCAGCCTCTTGATCGCCCTTGCCGTCCTTGCCCTGTCCGCAGGGGCCGTGATGGCCGGTCGGGGGGCCCACTTGTCCAATACCGCTCCGACCGGCCAGACCGCCGAGCAGGGCGACCAGGACGAGCAGGGCGAAGAGGCCGAGGCGCCGGAGGTCCAGGAGCCCGACGCCGACGAGAACGAGGCGCCCGAGACCGACGAGCCGCAGACGGGCGGGGACACCGGCGACGCCGGGGTCCATCCCGACAACCACGGCAAGCTCGTCAGCGAAGCGGCCCAGGCCCCGACACCCGCGGGCTTCGATAACCATGGCGCGTATGTCCGGACCGTCGCCCAGGCGAACCACGGTCACGATCAGTCGGCCGCCGCCAAGACGAAGCACACCACCTCGCACTGAACCCGGCGGGTCGAACCGTCCGACCCCGCCGAAGACGACGAAGCCGGCGCCTCGGCGCCGGCTTCTCGATTCGTGGCGGTCACCGCTCGAGGGACCGCCGAGCTAACCCGAGCTAATCCGAAGCGCCCATCCGGACGACGGCGATCGCGTTCTCGAGCTTCAGCTTCGCGATCGTCAGGTACTTGGCGAGGTTCGCCCGGTCGACCTCCGGGATCGACCGGACGACGTCCGGTGATCGCAGCACCGACACGAGCTCCTCGACGGCTTCGTTGAGCTGATGCCGGGCGACGACCAACGAGTCGTCCGAGAGGGGAGCGGAGTCAGCCGGGATCCGCCAGTCGTCGGGGAGGTCGTCGCCGCCGGCAGCGCCGGCCCCGTCGCCGTCCAGGGCGCGGCCCGCGCCATTCGTCTCGCCGATCTCCTCTGGCACGACCCGTGCGCGACGACCTTCGATCCGTTCCCGGAGCTTGACGAGCGACAACTCCCCGGCCGCGACCTGGGCCGCCAGCTTCCGGCGCTTCTTCGGATCGTCGACCTTCAGGAGCTCGTAGGCATGCGACAGGGTGTCTTTGCGCAAGGACACCAGCTCGCGGATCTCCTCGGGCGCGTCGGCGAGACGGAGTCGGTTCTCCAGGTAGCCCTTGTCCTTGCCCAGCTTGTCGGCGAGCTTCCGGATGCTGTAGCCGTGCTCGTGGATCATCCGGTCGTACATCGTCGCCTCTTCGAGCGGCGACAGGTCCTCGCGCTGCAGGTTCTCGATGATCGCGATCTCCAGCGCCGTGTCGTCGTCGATCTCCTCGACGAGGGCCGGGACCGTGCCGAGGCCGGCTTCGCGGGAGGCCCGCCAGCGCCGCTCGCCGGCGACCAGCTGAAATCGGTTCCCGCCGAGCGGCCGGACGAGGATGGGCTGCAGGACGCCGTGCTCCCGGATCGAGGCGGACAGCTCGTGGAGTGCCTCCTCGTCGAACACCATCCGCGGCTGCTGGGGGTTCGGCTCGATCCGGTCGACCGGGATGACCCGGACCCCGACGTTTCGCCCGACGTTGTTGGACGTGACGAGGCTGACGATCGCGGGAGAGAGCTCGCGATCTTCGGACAGGCGGCGAGCGGCGGCGGCGCGGAAATCAGGCCTGGCCAAGGTCGATCACCTCCCGCGCGAGCTCGCGATAGGTGCGAGCCGCCTCGCTGGCGCCGGCGTAGGACGTGATCGGTCGCCCGGCGAGCGGCGCCTCTCCGAGCTTCACGGTATTGCGGACGATGCTCGTGAAGACGTGGTGATCGCCGACGACCCGGAGCTCGTCGAGCATGTCCCTCGCCAGGTTCGTCCGGCTGTCGAAGAAGGTCGGCAGCAGTCCCAGGATCCGAAGGTTGCGGTTCAACTTCATCCGGATCATGTTGATGACCTTGACGAGGTTGTTCAGGCCCTTCATCGCGTAGTACTGGGTCTGGACCGGGATGATGACGCTGTTCGCGGCGACCAGACCGTTGACGGTCAGGAGGCCGAGATTCGGTGGGCAGTCGATGAGGACGTAGTCGTACACGCCGACCTGGCCCTCGAGCGCGTCCCGCAGGACCTGCTCGCGACCGAGCGCCGTGAAGAGCTCGCCCTCGGTGCTCGCGAGGTCGATGTTCGCCGGCGCGATGTCGATGCCGGCGCCCTCGGTGGGCCGGATGACCTCGGCGAGGGATGATCGACCGTCCGCCAGGACGTCTGCCATCGACCGATCGACCGTGTTGAGGTTGATGCCGAGGCCTGCCGTGAGGTTCGCCTGCGGGTCCATGTCGATGCAGAGGACGCGATAGCCCTCCTCCTCGAGGGCACCGGCGAGGTTGATCGCCGTGGTCGTCTTGCCGACGCCACCCTTCTGGTTCGCGATCGCAATCACCTGCGTCACCTGGGCATCACCTCGAATCTCGCTCACGTCGCGACGGGTCGACGGGGGGACGGGCCTTGGGAACGGGGCTGATGCTACTGCAGCGTCTCGGTGGGCGGACGCCGAGGTTATCCACAGATCATCGGAGTTGTTCACCATTTTGTGGATATGTCGAGCGTCGTCGGTCCGCCGCTCGCGAGGCCGCCTCTATCATGCGTCGGGTGCCATCGCGCCCTGTCCTTGCGCAAAGACGGTGATGGGAGAACCGCCCGTGCCCACCAACGACGATCGCATCGCACGCCTCGGCAGCATGCGCGAGCGGGCGCTCGAGGGCGGAGGGCGGACGCGAATCGAGCAGCAGCACGCGCGCGGCAAGCTGACGGCTCGCGAGCGGATCGAGCTGCTCCTCGACAGTGAATCGTTCGTCGAGATCGATGCGTTCGTGACGGCCCGCGGGACCGACGGTGATGCCGAGGCGATCCTCGGCGACGGCGTCGTCACCGGTCATGGGCTGATCGACGGCCGGCCGCTCTTCGTCTTCAGCCAGGACTTCACCGTCTTCGGTGGGTCCCTGTCCGAGGCCTACGCCGCGAAGATCTGCAAGGTGATGGACCTCGCGATGAAGGTCGGGGCGCCGATCGTCGGCTTGAATGACTCCGGGGGCGCGCGAATCCAGGAAGGGGTCGTGTCGCTCGGTGGCTATGCCGACATCTTCCTCCGCAACACGCTGGCGTCGGGAGTGGTCCCGCAGCTGTCCGTCGTGATGGGGCCGTGCGCCGGGGGAGCCGTGTATTCGCCGGCGATCACCGACTTCACGATCATGGTCGACGGCACGAGCTACATGTTCGTGACCGGCCCGAACGTCGTCCGCGCCGTGACCCACGAGGACGTCGACTCGGAGCGACTGGGCGGTGCCGTGACCCACACGACGATCAGCGGTGTCGCCCACGTCGCGGCCGCGGACGAAGCGACCGCGCTGGCGACCGCGCGTCGCATCCTGTCGTTCCTGCCCCAGAACAACCTCGACGATCCGCTCCGCGCCGAGAGCCGCGACCCGCACGATCGTCGCGAGGCGGACCTCGACCGGATCGTCCCCAACGATCCAACCCAGCCGTACGACATGCATGGCGTGATCGACCGCGTCGTCGACGACGGTGACTTCCTCGAGATCCAGCCCGGCTGGGCCCAGAACGTGATCGTCGGTTTCGCCCGGTTGGCCGGCCGCAGCGTGGGGATCGTGGCCCAGCAACCCGCCGTCCTCGCCGGCGCCCTCGACATCAGCGCATCGACGAAGGCCGCCCGGTTCGTCCGGACGTGCGACTGCTTCAACGTCCCGCTCGTGACCTTCGTCGACGTCCCCGGCTTCCTGCCCGGGGTCGATCAGGAGCACGGCGGCATCATCCGCCACGGCGCGAAGCTCCTCTACGCCTACTGCGAGGCGACGGTTCCGAAGCTGACCGTCATCACACGCAAGGCGTACGGCGGGGCGTACGACGTCATGAGCAGCAAGCACATCCGCGGCGATCTCAACATCGCCTGGCCGACGGCAGAGATCGCGGTGATGGGACCCGAGGGCGCCGTCAACGTGATCTACCGCGACGAGATCGACGCCGCCCAGGACGCAGCGGTGGAGCGCCAGCGCCTCGTCGCCGACTACCAGTCACGATTCGCGAACCCATACATCGCCGCCTCGCGCGGCTACATCGACGACGTCATCCTCCCGTCGGAGACGCGCCCGCGACTGATCGCCGGCCTCGAGGTCCTGGCGACGAAGCGCGATACGAACCCCCCGAAGAAGCACGGGAACATCCCGCTTTGACGGACGCCCCGGCGCGGTCGACGGACGCATCAGGCCGGCCGTCTTTGCGCAAAGACGGCGGCGCGCGTCGCCCACCGTTCACCAGGCTGCTCGTCGCGAACCGCGGCGAGATCGCTGTCCGGGTCTTCCGCGCCTGTCGGGAGATGGGGATCGAGACCGTGGCGGTCTTCAGCGACGCCGACGTGACGGCCGGCCACGTCCGGGCGGCCGACCGCGCCGTCCGCCTCGGGCCGGCGCCGGCCGGAGAGAGCTACCTGCGCGGCGACGCGATCGTCGCCGCGGCGCTCGAGACCGGCGCCGAGGCGATCCACCCGGGCTACGGCTTCCTCGCCGAGCGGGCATCGTTCGCCGCCGCGGTCGATGCCGCCGGGCTGACGTTCATCGGGCCGGCGAGCGGCACGATTGCCGCCCTGGGCGACAAGCTCGCCGCGCGTCGGTCGGCGACCGCTGCTGGCGTGCCCGTCGTGCCGGGCACCCTGGAGCCGGCTCCGATCGATCGCCCCGACCAGGTCGACGCCGTCATCGCGAGCGCCGAATCGGTCGGGTTCCCGCTCCTCGTCAAGGCGGCGGCCGGCGGCGGAGGCCGGGGGATGCGGCGCGTCGACGACGCTGCCGGACTGCCCGCCGCGCTGGATGCGGCCGCGGCTGAGGCTCGAGCCGCGTTCGGCGACGGCTCCGTCTATCTCGAACGCGAGATCCGGCCCGCTCGCCATATCGAGGTCCAGCTGCTCGGCGATCGGGCGGGGGCCGTCGTCGCGCTTGGCGAGCGCGACTGCTCGCTCCAGCGCCGCCACCAGAAGCTCGTCGAGGAGGCGCCGGCGCCAGGTCTGACCCGCGACGAGCGGCGGGATCTCCACGAGATGGCCGTCAGGGTGGCGCAGGCGGCCGGGCTCGAGAGCGCGGCGACGGCGGAGTTCCTCCTCGATGACGACCGCCGGTTCTGGTTCCTCGAGGTCAACACGCGGCTCCAGGTCGAGCACGGCGTCACCGAGCTCGTCGCCGACCTGGACCTGGTCCGCGAGCAGATCCTCATCGCGGCAGGTGAGCCGCTGTCGGCGATCGTTCTCGGAGCGGCCGAGCGGGCAACCGAACCCGAACGGCATGCGATCGAGGTCCGCCTGTCGGCAGAGGACCCGGCCCGCGACTTCATCCCGATGCCGGGGGTGATCGGGGACTGGCGGATGCCGTCGGGCCCAGGCGTTCGCGTCGACACCGCCGCGGCCGCCGGCGATCGGGTTCCACCCGAGTACGACCCCCTCGTCGCGAAGATCCTGGTGGTCGACGCGGACCGCGACCGGGCGCTCGATCGGCTGGCTCGTGCGCTCGCCGAGACCGAGGTCAGCGGGATCCAGACGACGCTGCCGTTCCACCGGCACATGGCTGTCGACCCTGGCTTCCGCGCCGGGCCGCTCCCGATCGACTGGGTCGACGAGCACTGGGCCGAGGCGCTCCGGCCGCGCCGGGAGGCCGCCCTCGAGGCGGCTCGTTGGGCGGCCGCGGCGGCGGTCGCGAACATCCCGGCGCGGTCCACAGCTCTGACGCTGGACGGCTCGACGCCGTGGATCCGTGCCGGGCGCCAGCGGGCGATCGAGCGGTGGCCGCGGTGAGCCGCCGCGTGCGGGTCTCGCTCGTCGAGGCCGCCGGCCCTGGGGGCCGGGACGCCGCCGAGATCGATCCGGACGCCGACGAGGCTCCACCCGCGAGCCGCACGGCGATCGTCGCACCGCTCACGGCGGGTCGCGATGGGCGGAGCCGGGTCGAGGTCGTCGTCGATGGCTGGCGGTTCGAGCTGGTGGTGGAGGATGCGGCCCGCGCCGAGCTCCGCCGGCGGGCGACGCGGGAGGAGGACGCGGCGGCGGCCGACGGACCGGCCGAGATCCGCGCGATCATTCCCGGAAGAGTGGCGGCGGTTCGGGTGGTCGCCGGCGACGCCGTCGAGGCAGGCCGAACCCTCCTGATCGTGGAGGCGATGAAGATGCAGAACGAGCTTCGCGCCCCGCGCGCAGGCACGGTCGAGCGGGTGGCCGTCGGAGAGGGCCAGACGATCGAGAACGGCGACGTGCTGGTGGTCCTCCGGTGACCGGCAAGAAGGAAGCGGGGCCGGGCGCGGCCGAGTCCGTCGAGCGCTGGCGGGTCTCGACCCGGGCGCGGGCCCTGAGGGCTGCCTCCGAGCGGCGCGAACGCTTCGCGACGAGCTCCGACATCGAGGTCGCCGACCTCTACACGAACGCCGACCTCGACGCGCTGGGATTCGACCCTGAGCGCGACCTCGGCCTCCCCGGGGAGCCGCCGTTCACCCGTGGCGTCCAGCCGACGATGTACCGGAGCCGCCTCTGGACCATGCGCCAGTACGCGGGGTTCGCGACGGCCGAGGAGACGAACCGTCGGTTCCGCTACCTCCTCGAGCAGGGCCAGACCGGTCTGTCCGTGGCGTTCGACCTCCCGACCCAGATGGGCTACGACTCCGACGCTCCCGAGGCGAGCGGCGAGGTCGGCCGCGTCGGCGTCCCGATCAGCAGCCTCCCCGACATGGAGATCCTGCTCGCCGACCTCCCACTGGGCGAGGTCAGCACCTCGATGACGATCAACGCCACCGCGGCCATCCTGCTGGCGCTCTATGTGGCGGCCGCCGAGGACCACGGTGTCCCGCGCGATCGGATCGCCGGCACGACCCAGAACGACATCCTCAAGGAGTACATCGCCCGAGGGACCTGGATCTACCCGCCCTCGGCGTCGATGCGCCTCGTGACCGACGTGTTCGAGTTCTGCGCTCGTGAGCTGCCCCGCTGGAACACGATCTCGATCTCCGGCTACCACATGCGCGAGGCCGGTGCCACGGCCGCCCAGGAGCTCGCCTTCACCCTGGCCGACGCCATCGCCTACTGCGAAGCAACTGTCGCTCGTGGCCTCGCGATCGACGAATTCGCTCCGCGGCTGAGCTTCTTCTTCGCGGCCTGGTCCGAGCTGTTCGAGGAGGTCGCGAAGTTCCGGGCAGCGCGACGGATGTGGGCCCGGATCATCCGCGATCGCTTCGGGTCGTCGAACGAACGTTCGATGGCTTGTCGTTTCCACGTCCAGACGGCCGGCTCCAGCCTGACCGCACAGTCCATCGACAACAACGTCGTCCGGACAACGGTGCAGGCGCTGGCCGCGGTCCTCGGCGGTGCCCAGAGTCTCCACACGAACGCGCGCGACGAGGCCCTTGCGCTGCCGACAGAGGCATCGGCCCGACTCGCCCTTCGCACCCAGCAGATCCTCGCCCACGAGAGCGGCGTGACCGAGACGCCGGACCCGCTGGCGGGCTCGTACTTCGTCGAGTCGCTGACGACCGAGCTCGAGCGGGCCGCCCAGGCCTACCTCGACGAGATCGACGCCATCGGCGGCACGCTCGCGGCGATCGAGGGCGGGTTCCAGCAGCGCCAGATCCAGGAGTCGGCCTATCGCGTCCAGCAGGCGATCGAGCGAGGCGACCTGATCGTGGTCGGCGTCAATCGCTATCGCGACGACGGGGCGGACGAGGCGAAGGCGGCGCTCCAGCAAATCGATCCCGAGGGAGAGCGCCGCCAGATCGAGCGGCTGCGTCGCGTGCGCGCCGAGCGCGACGCGGTCGCCTGGGGGGCGGCCCTCGATCGGGTCGAAGCCGCCGCCCGCGAGACCGACAATCTCCTGCCGCCGATGATCGCCGCGGTCAAGGCACATGCCACGGTCGGTGAGATCAGCGATCGGCTCCGGACGGCGTTCGGGGTCCATCGCGAGCTCATCACGGTCTGAGGAGGTCGTCGATGCCCGCACGAGTCGAGAGCGCCCCGACCGCGATCCGGCGGCTCGGAAAGGTCCACCACGTCGCGTTGATCGTCCGCTCGATCAAGGAGGCGTCGCGTCTCTGGCAGGAGTCGCTCGGCCTCGAGCTGGAGACGATGCTCGACATCCCGCAGGACAAGGTCCGGATCGCCTTCCTGACCGTCGGCGAGTCGAAGGTGGAGCTGGTCGAACCAACCGACGACACGACCGGGGTCGCGCGCTTCCTTGAGAGCAAGGGCGAGGGCTTCCATCACGTCTGCTTCGAGGTCGCGAACCTCGCCGAGACCCTGCTTCGCCTCGAGATCGACGGCCTCGAACTGATCGACAGCGCGCCCCGCCGCGGCGCCGAGGGCCCGGTCGCCTTCATCCACCCGCGGTCCTGCCACGGGGTCCTGGTGGAGCTGATCGAGGCACCGGGCGGCCCGGCGTGGCAGAGCCTCGGCTTCTAGGTCAGGCGGCCCTCACAGCGCCCAGGCGAACAGGACGTCCGCCGAGCGGTCGGCGGCACGGGCGAACTCCACGAGGTCACCAGCGAGCTGGCGGATCCACGGCTTCTCTTCCCGCGGGAGCTGGCCGATCTCCTCCTCGATCAGGTCGATCCACCGACCCGCCACGGAGTCGACCGCCTGATCCGACAGACGGGCGATGGCGTCGAGCCAGGCCGGGTCCACGCGTTCGATGACCCGATCGCCGGCATCGTCCGGTCCATCCAGCTCCCGGCGGGCATCGATGAAATCCGACGGGTTGTCCGACCCCGTCACCGACCGGGCGGCCTCCGAGAAGAGGTCGAGCCACGTGGGATCGAGGCCGCCACCGAGGGACAGGTGGGCGTCGAACCGCGATCGGTCGTTGAGGCCGGCCCAGTCGTCGACCGACAATGCCAGCAGGATCGACCGCTGGTCCCCCGCCACCAGGTCCATGAGTGCTGCCATCCGGCGTCTCGCCTATCCCCGATAGCCGGCGTCGCGGAGGAGCTGGGGAAGCTCCGTCGGCGAGCCCGCGACGCGGAAGCCGGCGGCCTCGAGCGCCTCCACCTTGGACGTTGCCGTCCCGGCGCTGCCCGAGATGATCGCCCCGGCATGGCCCATCCGCTTGCCCTCGGGTGCGGTGCGGCCGGCGATGAACGCGGCCTTCGGCACGTCGCGGAGGTGCTCGGCGGCCCACGCGGCGGCCGTCTCCTCGGCGGCACCGCCGATCTCGCCGATGAGGACGATGGCGTCCGTCTCGGGGTCCCCGGCGAAGAGCAGCAGGGCGTCCAGGAAGGTCGTCCCGATGATCGGGTCGCCGCCGATGCCGACGCAGGTCGACTGGCCGACCCCGGCGTCGCTCATCGCCTGGACCGCCTCGTAGGTCAGGGTGCCCGACCGCGAGACGACCCCGACCCGGCCCTCGCGATGGATCGATCCTGGGATGATCCCGACCTTCGCCTGGCCCGGCGTGGTGGCACCCGGGCAGTTCGGCCCGATGAGGCGCGCGCCGGCTGCGCGGACGAGCTCGACCGCAGGGATCATGTCCAGCGCCGGAATGCCCTCGGTGATGCAGAAGATCGTCTTGATCCCGGCCGCCGCCGCCTCCGTCACGGCGTCCGGCGCACCGGCCGCGGGTACGAAGATGCAGGAGGTGTCCGCGCCGGTCTCGCGCACGGCGTCGGCGACGGTGTCGAAGACCGGGACGCGCCCGTCGAGCGCCGTCTGGCCGCCCTTGCCGGGCGTCATCCCGGCCACGACCTGCGTCCCGTAGTCCAGCATCGCCGCCCCGTGGAACGAGCCTTCGCGGCCGGTCAGGCCGTGGACGACGACGCGGCTCGAACGGTCGATCAGGATGCTCACGCGGGGGCGCCCCGCGAGGCGGCCACCGCGCGGCGAGCCGCCTCGTCGAGCGTCGCGGCGGTCTCGAAGCGGGCCTCGCGGAGGAGGACCGCGGCCTCCTCGGCGTTCGTCCCCACGATCCGGACGACCATCGGGACGTCGCGTTCCTGCTGCTGGCGGGCCTCGATCAGGCCGCGGGCGACCTCGTCGCCGCGGGTGATCCCGCCGAAGATGTTGACGAGGATCGCGTCGACCTTCGGATCGGCCAGGATCAGCCGCATCGCCGCCGTGACCTTGTCGGCCCGGGCCCCGCCGCCGATGTCGAGGAAGTTCGCCGGCTCGCCCCCCGCCCGCTTGACGAGGTCCATCGTGGCCATCGCCAGGCCCGCGCCGTTCACCATGCAGCCGATCGTCCCGT
>VBFG01000101.1 GCA_005882635.1 Chloroflexota bacterium
CGAACGGGGCGAGGACGTGATCGACGAACGCCCGGTCGGGCGTCCCGATCCCGACGCGCAGCCGACTGAACCCCTCGTTCGAGAGCTCGTCGATGATCGATCGCAGGCCGTTGTGGCCGCCGGGTCCGCCACCCTCGCGGAACCGCAGCTTGCCGAAGGGCAGGGCGAAGTCGTCGACGACGACCAGCAGGTCATCCAGCGGTGCGTGCTCCCGGGCGAGGACCTTTCGGACCGCGAGCCCGGATTCGTTCATCCAGGTCAACGGCTTGACGATCATGAGGTCGAGACCGCGATAGCGACCCATGGCGATCGCCGACGCATCGCGGGTCCGGCCCTTGCCGGCCCAGCCCGCGCGGTCGGCGATGCGGTCGAGGACCATCCAGCCGACGTTGTGGCGCGTCTTGGCGTACTGGTCGCCCGGGTTGCCCAGGCCGACGACGATCTTCACTCGGTCTCCCGTGGGGCATCTCTCGGCGAGGCCGTCGATGTGCCGGCCACGCCGAACGGGCCCGATCCCGCTCCGGGAGGGCCCGGGTGAATCCTAGCAGTCGGACCCCGGCGGACCGTCGCCCGGCCCATCGGACGCCCCGTCCGCGGTCGGGTCAATGCGCGATCGACGGGCGAGGCGGCAGTTGGACGTGCCAGAATCGACCAGGCTTTCGACACAGGGGTCCGCCCAAGGACGCCGGGGGCCGAGGGAGGGACGGTCGATGGGCCATCCACGCGCGCTCGAAACTCGTCGATCGCTGCCGCGCCGCTCCAGCATGCGCGCCGCCATGGTTCTTCTTGCTTCCGCGACAGTCCTCATGGCGACGGCATCGACGGCGCCAGTCGTCGCTCGATCGGGGCCGGGGAGGGCCGGCGTCACGACGGCCCCTCACCGGGACATCGCCAGAGCCGTCGGTCGAGGCGTCAAGGTAAGCGCTCGCGCCGCTGCGAACGATGCTCGCGGTCAGCACCGGGACCCGAACGTCCTGGACAAGCTTCATCCAGACTTAGGAGCCCGGTCCACGAGTGGTCCGGGTGCCCCCGCGGAGTCGGCCGACGGCGCAGACGTCCAGACGACGAGAGTTTCAACTCCAGGGCCCTGGATCGTGGCCCAGCCCGATCCCGAGGTCGTGACGCAGTTCCCAGGAATTGCCGAGGCGGATGTGTGCTCATGTGAGCCGCCAGATCCATGGATCGCGGTGAGCCCCACGCACATCGTCCAGACAACGAACGGGATGGTTAGGATCTCGAATCGATCCGGGACGACGCTCCTCTCGGAGCCGACATGGGCACTATTCGATGTGCCGGCAGATCATGGCGACAGCGACCCGAGGATCCTCTGGGACGCCGTTCACGGCCGTTGGGTCGGGGTTGTCGTCACATATAACGGCAGCGCGACTGACAACACGCTTCAACTCGCGATCTCCGAGACAGGCGATCCCACCGGCGCCTGGACCGTCTATCCGATCGGCTTTGCCAACTACCTCCCCGATTACCCCGGAATCTCGACCTCGAGCTCGAAGATCGTCTTGACATCAGACGACTTCCTAAACGGGGTGACATACGTCGGACCGACGTGGCTCGTGATCGACTGGTCGAACGTCCTCGCAGGTACGACCCTGTTTGTCGGCGGCGCGTCCTATGACACGACTGGGTTTGGCCATTTCCGACCGGCGATCTCACTGTCGACCGCGGTCAACACGCCGGTCATTTATCAGAACGGAACAAGTCCGTGGTATTTCGAGATCAGTGGTACGGCACACGCGCCTTTGGCGGTGAACGAGTACGACCTGAATGCAACATTCGGTGCGCTGAATTTCTCTGCGCCGCCCGACCCGGTACAGCCTGGCGCAATCGGGATTTCGACGGCCGTCGACGAGCGCCCGACCGATGCCGTATTTCGGAGTGGTCAGCTCTGGTTCGTCTCGACCGGCGATTACAACGACGGAGTCGACGATTGGGCCTACGCACGCTACACGCAGGTCGCGACGTCAGCGAATGGGTCCGCGCCGACCAGCGCCACAGATCTCGCCCTATTCGCGAGCGGCACGCACTTTTTCATGCCGGGAGTCGGAATCGACGCCCACGGTAGCGCCATCTTCGTCGCTACCAAAACGGATCCAACGTCGACTTATCCGACGACCGTCCTCGGCGGCGTCATGGCGGGCTCCGGACTGGCGTCATTCGTAGACGTCGAGGCCTCGACGGTGGCGTACACGGGGACGCGCTGGGGCGACTTCGTCGGAGTCGCCGCCGATCCGTTGGGAGCGGGAGCAGTCTGGGTTGAGCACGAGCTTGTCGCCGGCGATGGAACATGGCGCACCAGCGTGATTCGCGTCGTCTCCGACGGAGCTGCGCCCGGGTTGCCAGGCGCTATCACACAGACGGTCGTCGTACCGGCGACGCTGCCAAGCGTCAACGTCTCCGTGAAGACATCGTGGGGCGCGGCAGCGGATCCCGACAGCGGCGTCGCTGCCTACCTCGTCGAGCGGTCTGACGACGGAGGAGCTTACGCCGGCGTCCGAACACCGGGTACATCGATCACGCAACCGCTTCGGATCGGACACGCATTCCGCTATCGGATCTCGGCGATCGATGCGGTTGGAAATGTAGACGCACCGACAAACGGCCCGACCTATCACCCTACGCTGTACCAGCAGACTTCTGGCACCGTCTACACGGGAACCTGGGGGACAGGGACCGGGAGCGGGTACTCCGGTGGGAGCGTGAGATACGCGTCGACGGCCGGTCGGTACGCCACGTTCACGACAACCACGGCACGATCGATCGCGATCGTTACGACGAAGGCGTCAAGCCGTGGATCCTTCAAGGTCTACGTCGACAACGTCTACAAGGGCACGATCAGTACCTATTCGACGACGACAAGTATCGCCAGCTGGTCTTCCAATACGCCTGGACCACGCCGGGGACGCACAAGATCAAGATCTACGTCGTCGGGACGTCCGGCCACCCTCGCGTCGACGTCGACGCGTTCGTCGTTCTCCGCTGATTCGTCGGCTTACCTTCGTTCGGCGGCTGTGATGCCGGTGCCTCATCCGAGGTGCCGGCATCGCGATTCAGGCGCTGATCCTCGCGGGCGACGGTCCGATATCGAACGCTGGCGGAAGCCACTTGTGTTTTTTCTGGACGCGCCGATTTCGGAGTCCGAAATCGTGCCGGGCCATCGGCGTGGTTGGCCTGGGGCGACCCAGGGAACCGCCAGGTAAGCGGTCGACCTCAAGATGCGAGGCCATGGACGATCTCGCCGACGAAAACGACGGCTGGCCGCCTGTCCTCGACTCCGAGGTCGATGCACCCGTGATTCGCTCGGTCCACGCTGGGTACCACGCACTGAGCCGAGTGCTGGCCAAGGCCACTCGTGAGCACGGCCTCGAGAGCTCTGAGGCGGTTGTTCTCGCGTACATCCGAAGCAACTCCGGATGCAGTGCCATCGAGGTGCGACGACGATTCGGATTCCACCGCTCGACGCTCTCGAGTGTCCTCGACCGCCTGGAAGGTGATGATCTGATCGTCCGGCACCGGAACAGCTACGACGGTCGACGATTCGAGCTGACACTGACTCCGGCAGGCCGGATCCGTGCGGGAATCCTCGATTCGGTTCTCAACGATGTGGAGCTCGAGATTGCCGGCTTCACGTCTCGGGCCCAGCGGCGCGGCGCGTTGGCGGTCTTCGAGGCCTGCATCGCGATCGAGCGCGACGCGTAGGCCATCGAGCCGGTCCGACTCGCATGCTCGCTTCAGTCCGATCTCGGACTCCGATTCCGGAGGAGGCTAGAAAGTCGCAGTGGCTTCGCCGAGCGTTCGAAATCGGACCATCGGGGGACGACGTGCCAAAGCTCACGACCCAGCCAGCAACCGTCGCTCGAGAGCCCGCATCTCCCGCTCCTCGGCGGCGTCCGCGTGGTCCCAGCCGCAGAGATGCAGAGCGCCATGCGTGACGAGCAGCCTCAGCTCGTCCGCCGGCGACCAGCGGGCGTCGCCGGTCTGGCCGCCGCGGCCCGCCCGGGCTTGGGCAATCGCCCGGTCGACCGACACGACGATGTCGCCGAGATGGATGCGGCGTCCGGGCGGCCCGGTGAAACCGGCGGCCGCGCCCGCGACGGGCTCCGGACCGCGATCGGCGTCGGCGGTGTGGGGCGGGAAGGATTCGGCCGGCAGGAGCGGGAAGGACAGGACGTCGGTCGGCCCGCGCTGCCCGAGATGCGCCTCATTGAGGGTCGCAAGCTCGCGGTCTCCGGAGAGGATCAGCCCGACAGAGGCCGGCTTCTGCGCCCCGGCGGCGTCGAGCGCCGACGCGATCGACCTCCCGAGCGACCGGACCGAGATCGGCAGCGGTCGGGCCACTCCGTCACGAACGACCGGGTCGACCCGCCACGCCCCGACGTAGATCGGGGTCACGCCCCCGCGGTGGGTCCTCCGCCCGCCGCCCCGCCGCCCACGGCACCGCCCGCAGCGCTGCCGGCGGCGGCGCCACCCTCGGCTGCGCGCCGCGACTCCAGCTCGACCACCTTGTTCTGCGGGTAGGCGATCCGCTGGTGGTACATCCCGAGGAGCTGCTGGACGAACGCCTCCTTGATCTTCTCGATGTCGCGGAGCGTGAGGTCACATTCGTCGAACTGGCCGTCCGACATCCGCTCGTCGATGATCCGCGCGACCATCGCCCGGATCGCGGGCTCGTCCCGGGAGGCGAGCGAGCGGACGGACGCCTCGACCCCGTCGGCCAGCATGATCAGGGCGGCCTCGCGCGACTGCGGCTTCGGCCCGGCGTGGCGGAACTTTCGCCCGTCGACCGTCGCGGCGGCTCGAGCGCCTTCGGCCGTCTGCGGCCCGCCGTAGGGCTCCGCTGCCAGGCCCCTGGCTCGGGCGTAGAAGTAGCTCATCGGCGCGGTCCCGTGGTGCTGCGGGATGAACGCGATCAGGCTCTTCGGGAGCCTCCCCTTGTAGGCGATGTCGATGCCGTCCGCGGTATGGGCCTTCAGGATCTGGGCGGACGTCTCCGGGTCGAGCTCGTCGTGGATGTTCTCGCCGCCCGACTGGTTCTCGATGAACGCCAGCGGATTCGCGAGCTTGCCGATGTCGTGGTAGTAGGCGGCGACGCGAGTGAGGAGCGGGTCGGCGCCGATCGCCTCGGCCGCGCGCTCGGCGAGGTTCCCGACCATCAGCGAGTGGTGGTACGTCCCGGGCGTCTCGACCAGCAGCCGCCGGAGGAGCGGCTGGGACGGGTTCGCGAGCTCGAGCAGCTGGAACACCGTCAGGATGCCGAACACGCTCCCGAGGACCGCGAACGTGCCGACCGCGGCGACCGCGGAGCCCGCGGCGGCGAGGAGCGAGGCGCCCATCAGCTCGATGACGCCGCGCGCATCGTGCGACCCGAGGAACCCGAACATCGCCACGACCAGGACGTCAACGATCGCGACGGCCAGGCCCGCCCGCAGGAAGACCTGCAGTCGATCGCCGCGACGGATCGCGATGATGCCGGCCATCCCGCCGAAGAGGGTGTAGGTGACGAGCTCGAGCTGGTTGTTCGGGTTCACGGCGCCGGCGATCACGGCGATCAGCCCGAGGACCATCGTCGCAACGCCTGAGTCCAGCAGGATCGCCAGGAGCATCCCGGCAGCCGCACTCGGGACGATGAACGGCAGGCCGGGCCGTCCCGCGGTCAGCTTCATGAGCAGGGCGGTGCCGACGACGATGAGGCCGATCAGGATCATCCCGTTCGTGCGGTGCCACAGCTCTTGACGGAACCGCCAGACCCAGGCCAGGAGGATCGCCACGACGAGGGTCGACAGGACCAGCCAGCCGCCGAGCCGCGCGACGTCCGGTCGCGCCTCGCGCAGGCCGAACTCGTCGATCGCCTCGAGGTCGACATCGGTGATCTTCTGGCCCCGCCGGACGATCGTCTCGTTCTGGGCATAGTTGACGACGACGTTCGGGACCGCCTCTGCCGCTTTCGCCTTCGCCTGATCGGTCAGCTCCTGGCTGAACGAGCTGTTGGCGACGACGAGCGGCTCGATCAGCTCGGCCGCGAGCGAGCGCTCTTTGTCGTCGAGGAGGGCCATCTTCGTCGACAGGTCGCTTGCGACGATCTGCACGTCGGTGTCACGGAGCTCGTCCCGCTCGGTGGCATCGAGGACCCGCGACGCCTCGGCGCGGATCGCCGTCCAGCGGTCCTTCGTCAACGCCATCAGCGTGCTGCGGGCGGCCTCGCTGAGGCCCGGGATGGCGTTCTGGAGGACCGCCTTGCGGGCGGCGTCCTTGACCGTCTCGTCGAACGCCTCGTCGACCGGCGCGACCCTCCGCTCGAACGCGGCGAGCTGGACCTTGGCGATCCCGATCGCCTTCTCCGCGCCATAGTCGTACACGGGCGCGACCGCCGCGCTCGCCTTGTCCTTCTCGTCCTTGGTCTGGATGTCGCTGACGTACGAGGCCGCCCGCGGAGCGACGATGTCGGCCGATGCGACGTCGCCGACCTGGATGTCGAGCCGCTGCGGCAGGAGATCGAGGGCGAAGATCGCCGTCAATGCGGCCACGAGCAGGCCGGCTCGGATGGTCAGCCTGGCGACGTCGCGGCGGGTGAACGTCGAGGCGATGTCGGGTCGTCGTCGCGAGCTCAACATCTCAACGCGTCCCCGGTCATCGGATCAGCCCGCGTCGCGGGCATGGGCACCACCGGCGTGAGCGGCGAGGTCGGCCTGGGCGAGTCGTTCGGCGACCAGCCCCGAGACGCGACGGCCGTCGGCGCGACCCTTCGTCCGGGGCGCGAGCCAGCCCATCACCTTGCCCATATCACGGGCGTTGGACGCCCCCGTCGCGGCGATTGCCTCGTCGACCAGCGCCTGGAGCGCGGCGTCGTCGAGCTGCTCCGGGAGGTAGTCCTGGAGGATTCCGATCTCGGCCTCCTCCTTGGCCGCGAGATCCTCGCGCCCACCCTTCCGGAACGCGTCGACCGACTCGCGGCGGGTCTTGACCTCCTTGGCGAGGATCCCGGCAACGTCGTCGTCGGAGAGCTCGCGTCGATCGCGCTTCTCGACGAGATAGACGGCGTTCTGGGCCATCCGCAGGACGTCGCGACGAAGCGCGTCACCCGACCGCATCGCAGCGGTGACGTCGGTCTGGATCCGATCTCGAAGGGACACCGGAATGGCTACCTCGGGCGGGAGGCGGGTCGTCGCCGGTTCAGCGGCCGACGAGCCGGGACGCCCTTGGGGCGGGCCGGGACTGGTGCGGTCCTCGGCCGACGATCTCGTCGGTCGGCCGATCAGCCGGCCTGCGTTCGGGCGTTCTTCTTGCGCTTCGCTTCCTTGCGCTTCCGCTTCACGCTCGGCTTCTCGTAGTGCTCACGACGGCGAGCCTCGGCGAGGATGCCGGACTGCTGGATCTTCTTGTTGAAGCGGCGGAGGGCGCTTTCGAACGTCTCGTTCTCACCCACGCGGACTTCTGCCAATCCCGGTTCACCTCCTCGGGCTCGAGTCTCGAGTGCCGGCGACGCGCTCGGAGCCACCGGCGCGCGACCGCTCGCCACCGACCGGTGGCAGAGCCGCCGGAGCATAGCCGAGCCCCCTCGGAGGGTCAACCGAGCCTCGGAGGGTCAACCGAGCCTCGGCGACCCGGGCCATCGCCGGCGTCGCCCGCGGTGACGGTTCGACTGGCAGCGCGTCGATGAGGAAAGCATCGCGTTCGAGGCCGCACCATGGACAACCCCGCCATCTACCATCGCTCGATGATGAGTGCCCTGAGCGCGGCCATCGAGGCCCGGGACGAGCCCGCCGCCGAGCCGCGGACGCTCCTCGACCTCCTCGACCGGGCCTTCGAGCGGTACGCCGACCGGCCGGCGGTCGGGGTCTGGCAGGACGACGGCAAGGCGGCGAGCTGGACGTACCGGGAGTTCGCGCGGCGGAGCCGCCTGGCAGCCTGGCGCCTCCGTCACGACCTCGGGCTGGGGCCCGGCGACCGCGTCCTCACCTGGAGCCCGTCCGGACCCGAGCTGGCGGCGGCCTACATCGGCGCGATGCGGGCGGGCCTGATCCTCGTCCCGCTCGACCTGCGGATGACCAGCGATGCGATCCAGGGGATCGTCGGGCGGTCCGAGCCGCGCCATCTCCTCCTCGGCACCGGGCAGGACGCGCCGGACCCGGGTTCCGCCGGGCTCGCCGAGATCCCGACCACGATCATCGACACGCTGACCGCCGTCTCCGACGACCCGGCGCGCGCGGCGCAGATGGAGGCGGACGTCGAGACCTGGCCGCGACCGGCGCCGGAGGATGTCTGGGACCTGATCTTCACGTCGGGCACGACTGGCACCCCGAAGGGCGTGATGGTCGCCCACGACAACCTCCTCTCGACGATGACCGCCATCAACGGGGTGATCCCGCCGCTCGAGCACCGGATCGTGAGCATCCTGCCGCTGAGCCATCTGTTCGAGCAGGCGATCGGGTTGATCTACGCCCTCAGCGTCGGTGCCGACATCCTCTATGTCCGGAGCCGGAACCCGCGGGTCCTGTTCGCGGCCCTCAAGGCGCACCGCGTCACGAGCATGATCGTCGTGCCTCAGATCCTCGATCTGTTCTGGAGCGCGATCGAGCGCGAGGCCGACCGGTCCGGGCGGCGGGTCTGGTTCGACCGCCTGCGACGGGTCGCGCGACGGCTCCCCTACCGCCTCCGGCGGATCGTCTTCCGGAGCGTCCACGACCGGCTCGGCGGCAGCCTCAGCCTGTTCGTCTCGAGCGGCGCGTTCCTGCCACCGGCGCTCCAGCAGGCCTGGGAGGACCTCGGCGTCATCGTCATCCAGGGCTACGGCAGCAGCGAGAACGGGTTCGGCACGTGCACGACGCGCGAGGACCACGGGCTCGGCACGGTCGGCCGTCCGATGCCGCCGGTCGAGCTGGCCGTCGCCGACGACGGCGAGGTCCTGTTCCGCGGCCCGACCCTGTTCAAGGGCTACTGGCAGGACCCGGAAGCGACCGCCCGCGCGATCGACGGCGCCGGCTGGTACCACACCGGCGACATCGGCCACATCGACCCCGCCGGGCGGCTCGTCCTCAGCGGGCGGACGAAGGACCGGATCGTGCTGCCGAACGGCTTCAAGGTCTATCCCGAGGACATCGAGAACGCCCTGCGGATCGCCGGGATCCGGGACGCGATCGTCGTCGAGACCGAGCCGGGCCGGATCGAGGCGGTGGTCCTGCTCAGTGGTGCCGGCGCCAGGGACGCGGCTGCCGCGAAGCGGATCGTCGACACGGCCGTCCGCGCGGCGAACGCCGAGCTCGGGCCGCAGCAACGGATCGCCGGCTGGCGGCTCTGGCCCGAGGAGGACTTCCCGCGGACCCACACGCTGAAGATCCGCCGCGATCCGGTTCGCGACTGGGCCGCGGCGCCGGCCGGCCCCAGCTCCTAGTTCGGGACGGTGAACCCGATCCCGAGCGTGCCGAGGGCCGTGGCGACGTTCGCCGCCGTCGGATCCGACGACGCCGCCGGAAGCCACGAGAAGAAGATCAGCGTCGGGCCGAGCTCGCGGAGGACGTGGAGCGTCCCCGGCGGGAACTGGACGCGGCCGTTGCCGGTGCCGAGGTAGCCTGCCTCCTCGTTCCCGGCGTCGACCGCCGCGGCTGCGTCCGGGAACTCGTAGACGACGATGTAGCCGGCGTCCGGCTGATCGGGCAGGACGACCTGGTAGACCGCCCGCGGAGCGGTGCGGAGGCGGCCGGACTCGGCGGGCCGGTAGGGTCGGGTCGCATCGCCGAACTGGACGGCGACCGTCGAGAGGGCCGACGCGATCGCACCCCTCGTCTGGGCGACGGCCGCTCCCGCGGTTGCCACGGGCCCGATCGATTCGGCCGGAAGCGATGCCGGAGCACTGACGGCGCCGATGCCGCAGCCACCGACGACGAGCGCGGCGATGACGGCGAGGGGCCCGGCGATCCAGCCGCGCGGTCGGTCGCCCAGCCTCATCCGGGCGGCCAGCTGAACGCTCGGCCGCCCATCAGGTGGAGATGGAGATGGTCGACCGTCTGGCCGCCCCACCGCCCGACGTTGCTGACGATCCGGTAGCCGGCGTCGGCGATCCCCTGCTCGCGGGCGATCCGCGCGGCGGTCGCGAACAACCGGCCGAGGAGCGGGCCGTCGTCCTCCGTCAGGTCGGCTGCGGACGGGATGTGCGCCCTGGGGATGATCAGGATGTGGGTGGGGCTGCGCGGGGCGATGTCGTGGAAGGCCATCAGGTCTTCGTCGTCGACGACGACCTGCGACGGCAGCTCGCCGCGGGCGATCCGGCAGAACAGGCAGTCGGATCGCGGGCTGCGGTCGGCGTCAGTGGGCACCGGCAGGTCCTCCGGATGGCGGGGCCGGCGGCGACAGGTCGACGATCCGGCCGAGGACCCGGTCCGGCGCGACGGCGTCGACCGACTCGACGGCGATCGACCCGATCGTGTTCTCGAGGTCGACGCCGTCCGTCGGGGGCGGCGCGCTGACGAGGGTGTGGTCGGTCGCATGACCCACCCATCGGCCATCGGGCAGGACCGATTCGAAGAGGACGCTCGCGGATCGGCCGACATGGGCGGCGGCCCACCGTGCCCGCGCGTCGGCGCCGGCCGCAAGGAGCACGGCTGCGCGGAGCTTCTTCGTCGGCTCGTCGACCTGGCCGGTCATGCGGGTCGCGGCGGTTCCCGGCCGAGCCGAGTAGCGGAAGACGTGCAGGCCGGCCAGGTCCAGGGAGCGGATGAAGTCGAGCGACCGAGCCCAGGCCGCATCGTCCTCAGTCGGGAACCCGACGATCGCGTCCGCGTGGACCGCGACATCGGGGAGTGCCTCGCGGACGCGCCCGACGATCGCGGCGTAGTCGCCCGACAGGTAGCGCCGGCCCATCCGCCGGAGCACGCCGTCGTCGCCCGATTGGAGCGGCAGGTGGAGGTGGGGCAGCGTTCGCGGCGCGCCGTCCGCCCAGACCCGGAGGAGGTCGTCGTCGACGTGCTGCGGCTCGATCGACGAGACCCGGATCCGCTCGACAGCCGTCTCGTCGAGGATCCGGCGGACGAGGCCGGGGAGGGTCAGCGCCGATCGGGTGTGGGCGCCGCGGAAGCCGCGCTCGGACCAGCCGCCGTCGTACGTCCCGATGTTGATCCCGGTCAGGACGATCTCCCGATGACCGACGGCGAGGGCCCGCCGGACGTCGGCGAGGACGGCCTCGGGGGCGAGGCTCCGTTCAGGCCCGCGCGCGG
>VBFG01000002.1 GCA_005882635.1 Chloroflexota bacterium
TCGCCGTCGGCCATCGTGACGACGCGATAGCCGTCCCGGGAGAGGAGCGTCTCGAGGAGGGCACGGTTGGCGGCGTCGTCCTCGACGACCAGGACCACCGGACCGATTCGGTCCGGCGACTCCCCCCGACGGGCACCCTGCCCGTGATCAACCATCTTGAACTCCCACGGCGGCGGGCGCGATCACGCGTGCGATGCAGGGTGACGAACGAATGACTCGCGGTCGATAGCCCAGAAGGCCCTGCCGCCCGTTAGCGCTTTGCTCCCAAGCGCTCATCCACGGCCGCGGCGTACGGGGATGGCCACGTCGCGATGGCGCGCGGTCGCTGAGGACCCCGCACACTGACGCGATGGCACCAGCGGAGCGCCGGGGACCCCACGATCGCATCGGCCGTCCCCGCGGCATGCCGCTCCGCCGAGCTCGCCACGCGTCGCGCGCGACCTTCGTTCTCCTCGTCGCCGGTGTGCTCGCTGCGTGTAGCGGGGGCTCGTCGGCCGGCCCTTCGTCGCCTCCGGCGAGCCCGCTCACCGAGGCCGCGGCGAAGATCGCGCTCATGAGCCGCTTCGGACCCCTGGTCTACTGCGACCCCGACTTCTACCCGATCGCGCGAGAGGACGAGTCCGAGGCCGCCAAGGGTCACGTGAAGGACATGCAGGCCGACAACGTGGTCTGGGCGGCGATCGCGGCCCATTTCGGGTTCGATCCGGCGTCGACGCCGACCGGTGACGGCCTCCTCACGGTCTACCGCGCATGGAAGATGATGCGAGCCCTCACCCTCACCCGGTCGTCCGACGGCTGGAGCTTCGACGCGCCGTTCGGCGGTGTCGGGCCCGATCCGAGCGCCTCGGAGAGGGTGACCCGCGTCGCGGGGACGATCGCCGCGGACGGAACCATCACGGTCGCCACGCAGGAGCCGGGCGGCTCGCCACCGTGCCCGATCTGCCTCGCCCGCGGCACGAAGATCGCGACTCCCGGCGGCGAAATCGCCGTCGAGGCGCTCCGCTCCGGCGATCCTGTGTGGACCCTGGATGCGTCCGGGCGACGCGTCGCGTCGACGATCGTTCAGGTCGGCTCGACGCCTGTGCCGCCGACCCACCGGGTCGTCCGATTGCAGCTGGCGGATGGACGCCTCGTCCTCGTGTCGCCGGGCCACCCATTACCAGACGGTCGTCCGGTCGCCTCGCTCGGCGTAGGGGACACCTACGACGGAGCGGTCGTGACCTCGGCGGATCTGGCCCCGTACGACGGCGGACGGACCTTCGATGTCCTGCCCGCAGGCGACACCGGGGTCTACTGGGCGAACGGGATCGAGCTGGGGAGCACCCTGTTCCGCTGATCCGGGCCGTCCCGGGCCAAATGAGTCCCGCTAGATCTCGTGGCTGAGCTCCCGTTCGGCAACGGCCTTGTCCCGCAGGCCTTTCGCGACCTCCTCGACCTGCTCGGAGATTCGATCGACCCGAGCATCCCTGGGGTCAAGGTCCGTCTTCTCCTCTTCCAGGCGCTTCAGGGTATCCGCGTCGCGTTGAATGGACTCCTCGGTCGCTCGTAGGTCGTTCTGCTGGTCGGGCATCGAACGCTTGTCCTCCTGACTGGGCAGGCTGAGCGCGAGAGGCGATCCAGTGGCCATCGCGGTAGACGTACCAGAGGCGACCGGACTCACCGGAGAGGTCCCTCGCGTGTACCACGGCACGGGGGTAGATCGACCGCAGGCGGCGCTCCAGCTCAGCGATCGACACGACGCCGTGATCCACGAGAATCTCGGCGAAGGCGCCGAAGACGCCGTCGTTGGCTGGGTTCACGATCAAGGTCGGTCGCATCCATTCCCCGCTGCTTTCATCGAGTGTCGTCCGGGAATGGAGTTGGATGGAACAACGGAGCGTGGGTCGGGTCGCAACGGCGTTGCATTTCCATACACGGGCGGCCGCGGGTCGGGAATCGTGCGACGATCATCGTTCTGAAGGCAGGCCCGGACGCGCTTCACCGTCGGGCCTGGGCAAGGAGGACCGGATGCCGACCTACATGGACATGCACGACATCCCCGGGGTCAAGGCTGAGGACGTCGTCGGCGCACACGAAGCCGATGTTCGGGTCCAGGGCAAGTACGGCGTGAACTACAAGCACTACTGGGTCGACGAGGCCGAAGGCAAGGTGTTCTGCCTCGTCGATGCGCCCGACCGGGAGACCGCGACGAAGGTCCATCGCGAGGCGCACGGCCTCGAGGCGCACACGCTCTACGAGGTCCAGCAAGGCGCCTGAAGGCGGCGCCCTGGCCTCGATCCTGGTTGCGAGGCGTTCCCCCGACGATCCGGATCTACGACCGGATCGGTGCGGAGTATTCCTCCGCGTGCTCCTGGCGGTCCTTCGCCTTCGTCCGTTCCATGATCTCCAGGGTTTCCGCGACGGACCGCCCGTTCTCGTCAGCGGCGCGCTTGATGTCTTCGTAGGTGATGTTCGATTCGCCCATCTCGAGGTGGGCGTCCATGCAACCGCAGGTCAGGCACATCGGCTTCGGCCTCCTTCACTTCAGTGTGGTCAGCAGCCGGAATTGTTCGCGACGACCCGTCTGAAGTTCGTCAACAAGACTCGCCCGTTGATCAAGTCGTCCTTGCTGATCGCCCAGGTTCCCCGTTGGAGGCCAGGGGTCGGTCGACGTAGGACCGGTAGTCGGGCAGCTGGCGCTCGTAGTCGCTCGTCATGAGCGGCGACGAGATCATGAAGTCGGCCGTCGCCCGATTGCAGGCCACGGGGATGTTCCAGACGACGGCGAGTCGAAGGAGCGCCTTCACGTCCGGATCGTGTGGCTGTGGCTCGAGCGGATCCCAGAAGAACACCAGGAAGTCGATCTCGCCGTCGGCGATGAGTGCGCCAAGCTGCTGATCGCCGCCAAGCGGTCCGCTGCGGAGCTTCTGCACTGGGACGTCGAGCTCTTCCTCGAGGAGCGTTCCGGTCGTTCCGGTGGCGACGAGATCGTGGGCCGCAAGGAGCCCCAGGTTGAACCTGGCCCAGGCAATGAGGTCGGGCTTCTTGTTGTCGTGGGCGACGAGCCCGATCCGCTTTCGAGCGCCGAGTTCAGCTTCCACGCGAGCACCTCGATGCAGGGAGCGTGCCGTTCAACTCCGCGACGCCTGCCGAGTACATGCCTGGTTCCCAGATGGTCATCCGCCATGGCTGGCGAGGAGACGACGATTCTCCAGGACGGTCAGCCGCCTAGGCCGACCCTGACCGCACGGAGGTCACGACGAAGGCTTCGCGGCACCAAAGCACGATCTCTGCGGCAGTCGGCGCTCGCAAGTCGGGCTCTAGCTGCGCGGCGACGACTCGGCAGGAAGCGGCTGCGGGATCGTCGAAGTGGCCAGTCACGATCATGATCGCACCACGGACGAACTTCGTCTGGTCGACCCCAGAACCGGGTGCCGCGTAAACGTCCAGCGTCGGCCCGCCGATAAAGGCGATCATCAGCGTGTCGTCTGGCGGGGCCGAGCGATGGGTCCACGCAACGGCGTCTAATCCGGGCCAGGACCCGGCCGTGCCGGGAGGCGCGAGGAAGGCCGCCGGTGGACACCATAGCCACGCCGGGTCGACCTGAATCGGGACGCAATCGACTTCCGTGGCCACGGCGGTCGCCTGGAACGTCACGGCTGATCGGCCGAAGCAGGCGAGTCGTTCGCCGTGATGCAGAGCTAGGATCAACGCCAGGTCTGGGCGCGGACTAGGACAGCCGCCGAGCGGCGAGCGAACAGGTTCGGGGGCCACCGCCGGAATGAGCGAGTTCAGATCGCTCGGAGGCGGAAGCGCCGAGGTCACATCGGTTGGAGGTCTGTGGCTGACCACGTCGGACGGCTGCAACGACGGGTTCGCCGCGGAGCAGCCGATAGCCGCGGCGGACAGCACAAGCACACCAAGCATCACGCCTAGTCGCGGTGGCATCGGGCGAGCCATCTTCGGGTGTTACGAACCTGTGACGAACAGGGAACCTGCATGTTACCGACCACTAGCGCCGTGCGAACCTGAGCGGCCTGTGGTTCTACGAGGTGTCCGGGTAGGCGCCGGATGGGACTGTCTACAGGGAACTTAGGGCCTGTGGCCTATTTCCCCGATCAGATCGGCTGAGAGCGTGACAATGAAGGTGTCACGACCCGGTGGCACGGTCCGACCGTGGCCTTCGCGATCGCCCCGATAGCCAAAGACGATCAGTCGACGCGGAGAACCTGGGTGACGGCCTCGGGCGAGTTCTCGCCGACATCGATCACCCGCCCCTGAACCTGGCCCGCGTCAGGGTAATCCTCGAGATGCTCGACACCAATGCCCGTTAGCCCGAGTCCGGCGGCCGCTGCGTCGGTGACGAACAGGTACGCTCGATACCCGAGGCGCGACTGGATGGAGTTCTTCAGGAGGCGGTGAGCGACGTTGACCGCTGGGCCGAGGAGCTCGGGATTGGAGCCGACCGTCTGGCGCACCGCCTGGCCCCGATGCAGCACCATCTTGAGGTTCAGACTACCGACGACAGGGCAGGCTGTGCAGATGTGGTCCGACGCGCTCTTCCCGTGCTCTCGCACGACGTAGAAGGCGCGGTAGACGGCCCGGAGCCGATCGAGCACCGCTTCCCCCTGACCATCGAGACCCTCGGCCGGCGCGACGGCGAACACGGCATCGCCCTCGAGCTTGGCGATATCGAAGGCCGGCTGCACGCCCTCGACCACGGCGTCGAGGAGGGCGCCCACCACCTCGTACCCGGCTGGTATGCCTGAGCTGAAGTCCACGCCGTGCGCCTGCTCGACGCCGTTCAAGAACGCCGTGTAGCCGGAGATATCGGCGAGCAGCAGGTAGCGCTGGCCCGCGACGGGATCGGCTTGGGTCGGAATCGCCATCGGCGGTCAGGATCGTACTCCGGCTACCGCTCGGGAAGCCGTCCCCAACGGGCCGCTGAGCGTCAGCTCCCTCGGCCTTGGCTGGCTCCCTTCACACCGCGGTCCTGTTGACCTGCAGGCCGAGGATGCGGGTCAGGTCGATGCGCGCCAGGCGAAGTAACCGACCGAGGCGACTTCCAGCCAGGTCCGCGCGGAGGCGACGGTGCCCTCGTAGCAGCGCGACAGCCGGCGCCAGCGGCCGAGCTGGGCAAAGGCGTGCTCACCTTGACCAACGGTCGGAGCGGTATGAAGGCCGGGCCGCCCCGCCGGCGTGCGCATGATGTCGGGGCTGAGACCCTTGCGCGCGGCGAGGCGGGCGAGACCGGTGTAGGCGCGGTCGCCGACGATCGCCCGCAGGCGGGGCAGATCATCGATCCGCTCGCGCAGCAGCTCCCGGGCGGCGACCACGTCGTGCGGTCGGGCTGAGCACGCGTCGGCCGCGAGCGGCAGGCCCAGGATCTCGACCAGAAGCGTCCGCTTGGTGCCGATCGTCCGCCCGCCGCGGCCGCCCGGCTCGTGGAACGTCGGCCCATAGCGACCGCCCGTCACGGTCTGGGCGTCGATCATGAACATCGACGGCGCCGGCTCGCGCTCGTGGAGGACCCGGACGATCGCCGCCAGGGCCATCGCCGCCGCCCAGACCTCGTTGGCGCGCCAGCGCCGCCACTGGGCCCAGACCGCGGTCCACGCCCCGTACCGCTCGGGCAGGTAGCGACACTGACAGCCGGTCCTCGCGATGAACAGCATCGCGTCCACCATCTGTCGGCGCGGGATGACCGCCGGCGCGCTACGGCGGCCGGCTGGATCGAACAGGTCGGCGACGAGCTCCCACTGCTCGTCGGAGAGGGCGATCGCGAAGCTCATCGTCCGCGATCGTGGCCGCCGTCCGTGACAGCTCAGCCGTCAGAACCGGGCGATCCGAACGGGAGAATTCGGCCACAGGCCATTAGTCGAAGGGATATGACAATCGAGCCTATGCGCGCAAGGGCGGGCGAGATCATGGCAGGGCGCAGAACAGGTCGGCGGCGGCGCCCAAACCGATCGGAATCGGGCTCAAGAATCAAGCAAAGTGGCGGGCGGCCCCGACGTATGGCGAACAAACCGGGAAATAGTCAGGCGAAGCTGGCACGATCGAACCTCCTCGGCGCGGGATCCGAGTGAGGGTCGAAACCGCAACATTTGGTGGTTCAGCGGAGGCTGTGCCCTGGATGTTGCGGCGTGGCTGGCGAGGAAGGATTCGAACCTTCGATCTCCTGATCCAGAGTCAGGCGCCTTACCGCTTGGCCACTCGCCAGTGCCGCCGAGAGCCTACCGCTTCCACCTGATCCGGGCCAAGTGAGTTCACGGGATTGGACCGGTCTCGTTGCGGGTTTCAAGGCGGGCCGTTCCGCACAGGCCGGCCCCTGGTTGACGCGTCAGTGAGCCCTCGACGACAGGATCGCAACCCACGAGCGCCGCAGCCGCGACCATCCCCAACGCAACCAGTCCTGAACGCCTCGGTGCGCGAGCGTGGCTCCGCCGCTGCCGTCCACCTCGCCACCTTACGGCGGGGAGCGGAGGAAAACGCCTGAGTGCCCCTCCGAAACGGGCGTCCGCCGTCGTTGACATGTCGTACAGACGGGCTCAGTCTGGGCCGGCGGAGGCGCGACGCGAGCGCTGCGAGCGATGGGAGGGGTTCCAATGAGTCCGCTGACGGCACGAAGCACGATTCGTCGGAAATCATCGGCATTGCCAACTCTGGTCGCCGCGCTGATGTTCCTCGCCGTGGCCGTTGGCCCGGCGTCTGCAGCGTCGTCCGGCGAGTGGCACCGCAACAACTATGGGACCGGGCACGAGCGCCTGATCTGCCGCGAGGGGACGACCTCCTGGTCATGCGTCTACGACAACGTGTCAGAGCCCGGTTTGCCGGCGGGCGACACGGTGGCCCATTTCACCGGCCGGAATGTCACGGACTCGTGGTCGTGCCCGACGTGGTTCGACGCGACGGTCTGCGACAACGTGGTCGCGGTGTACCGCGGAGTCTCGACCTACACGGCCAGCGGCAACCACCCGGTGACGTTCCTGCAGGAATACATCGTGACCGATGTCGGAGGTCAGGAGATCCTGCAGCAATACTTCGTGGACCTCTTCTATTGCCCCTGGTTCCGGACGTGGGAAGAGGCGCTCGCCGCGGACTACAACTGCACGTTCGCGCCGTAGGAGCGATCCACAGGCGCCGGGCCAGTTCCGCGCCAGGTCGCAATAGAGAAGGCCCGCAGGACCAGATGGGGGGACGTAGCTCGAATCCCGGCCGGCGCGAGCCGCACCGTATCCTCTCCGAATGACGGAGCAGGAGACCCGCGAGCTGCTGACCGAGCTCCTGCGCCTCTTCTACGCGAAGGGTTGGGTGTCCGGTACGGGCGGCGGGATCTGCGGGCCCGCCGATGGCGGCGGCCTGCTCCTCGCCCCGACCGGCGTCCACAAGGAGCGCGTCCGCCCGGACGAGTTCTTCACGGTCGACCCGACCGACGGCCGGGTTCTCCGCTCGCCGGACGACGCGAGCCTCCGGCCGAGCGAATGCAACTCGATCTTCTGCCTCGCCGCGCGGGAGCGTGGCGCCCGCAGCGTGGTCCACTCGCACGGGCTGTCAGCCGTCCTTGCCGGCGACCTGGCCGGCGACGCCGACCACGTCGAGATCCGCGGCCTGGAGATGCTGAAGGGCATCCGCGGCGTCGCCAACCGCGACACGCACCTCGTCCCGGTGATCCGGAACACGCCGCGAGAAGGCGAGCTCGTCGAGCAGCTGAGCGGCGTCCTCGCCGATCCACGGTTCGAGAAGACGTTCGCCGTCCTCGTCGCCGACCATGGTGCCTACATCTGGGGCGACGACATCTGGGAGGCCAAGCGACACACCGAGGTCTACCACTTCCTGTTCGACGCGGCGGTCGCCCGCCGCGACCGGCGAGAGGAGCGCACGCCATGAGTCACCACGAAACAGCGACGTCGGCACCCGACCTCAGCCACCTCACGAAGATCGACGTCGTCGACGTCGCCGCGGCCGTCGAGGCCGACCGCCTGACGGACGCCGACACGTTCAAGCGGACGTACCTGGGCCACGGCTCGCAGTCGAGCGTGTTCGTCTTCCAGGGCCATCCCGGCCCGTTCCGGACGCACGTCCACGAGACCCACGACGAGATCGGCTACGTGCTCCGCGGGACCGGCTCCGTGACGGTCGGCGGCATGACCCGGCCGGTGAAACAAGGGGACGTCTGGGTGATCCCGGCGAACACGCCTCACCGCGGCCAGTTCGAGGACGCCCCGCAGGTCCTGTTCATCTCGTCGCCGATCGACGACCCGGACAACCAGGACCGCGTCTGGCTCGACTGAGTCCGGGCCGTCCGTGCGTCGGTGCCCGGGCCGTTGGCGACCGGTTCTGCAAGGCCGAGCTAGGCTCTTGTCGTGACGTCGATCCCGGCCGAGTTCCGGGCGTTCGTCGCCGAGACCGTCGGCGACGGGGTCGTCCGCGGCGTCCGCGAGTTCGGGGCATCTGACCTTCCCGACGGCGAGGTCGAGGTTCGTGTCGACTGGTCGAGCGTCAACTACAAGGATGCGCTGGCGACGATCCCGGGCGGCAAGGTCGCCCGGATCAGCCCCCTGATCCCCGGCATCGACCTCGCCGGCGAGGTGATCGCCTCGGCGGAGCCGTCCGTCGCGGTGGGCTCATCCGTGCTCGCCCACGGCTATGACCTCGGCGTCGCCCGCCACGGTGGCTACGCGGCCTACGCGCGGCTGCCGGCCGGCTACGTGGTGCCGCTGTCCCGTGGCCTGTTCGCCCGTGACGCGATGTCGATCGGGACGGCCGGCTTCACCGCCGCGATGAGCGTCGCCGCACTCGAGGACCGCGGCCTGGCGCCCGGCGAGGGCCCGGTCCTCGTGACCGGCGCCAGCGGTGGCGTCGGGAGCGTCGCGGTGTCGATCCTGGCCGCGCGTGGCCACGAGGTCTGGGCGGCCACCGGGAAGGCCTCCGAGCAGCCGCGGCTCCGCGCCCTCGGCGCCGCCGGCATCGTGCCGCGCGAGGAAACCACCGCGGGGAGCCCGCGGCCACTGGAGTCGGCTCGCTGGGCCGGCGCGGTGGACACGGTCGGCGCGGCGACGCTGCCGTACGTCCTGCGAACGCTGCGGCCCGGCGCGGCTGTCGCCTCGTCCGGCAACGCCGGCGGCGCCGCCCTCACCACGACCGTGCTGCCGTTCATCCTCCGGGGCGTGGCCCTGCTGGGAATGGATTCGGCGAACCTCGCGATCGAGGCGCGCCGAGCGCTGTGGGAGCGCATCGCGACGGATCTCCGGCCGAACGGCCTCGACGACGGGGCGCTCGGCGTTACCGAGGTCGACCTCGACGGCGTCGAGCCGGCACTCGACGCGATCCTCGCCGGCCAGTCCCGCGGCCGCTGGCTCGTCAGGGTCGCCGGGTAGCGACCGCTCGGGCGATCAGTCGAGCTGTCCGCGGAGCTGGGCGAGCGCCCGCTCCAGCGGCTCGGTCGCCGTGTCGGCAGGGTACGGCGTCCGGACGACGGCCTCCGACATCGGCAGCCGGCCCTCGTGGACGAGCGTCGCGAGCTCGGCGATCGTCCGGATCTCGACCATCGACCGGACCGCGAACGCGCGGTCACCGACGTCGCCGTGGCCCGGCACGACCGCGCCGGTCACGAGGTCGACGAGCCGCTCGACCGTCCCCGGCCACTCCATCGGGTAGCCGTCGCCGAAGAACGGCGGCGCGCCGTTCTCGACGAGGTCGCCGGCGAACATGACGTCGGCGTCGGGAACCAGGACGAGGATGTCGTTGTCGGTGTGGCCGCGGCCGATGAAGCGGAGCTCGATGGGCCGTCCGCCGGCATCGAAGTCGACCGCCTCCGCGTCGCCGTCGAAGGTTCGGTCCGGCGGGTCGAGGACGATCTCGGCGAGATCCGCCGCGATCTCCGGGATCGCCGCGGAGACCTTGGCGATCTGGGCCTGACCGGTCTGGGTGATCATCCGCGCGCAGCGGGCATGGCCCCAGATCGGCGCCGGCCGGAAGCGATGGTTGCCGAAGGCGTGGTCGTTGTGGCCATGGGTGTTGACGACCGCCCGGACGGGCAGCGGCGTCAGCGCCGGTAGGTCGGCCAGGATCTCGTCGGCCTGGCGGTGCGAGATCCGCGTGTCGACGATGAGCACGCCGTCGTCGCCGAGAATCGCCCCGATGTTCTGGTCGTAGAACGCGTAGCGCCGAACGAAGACGCGATCGCCGACCTCGCTCCACACCGACATGACCGCAGCGTAACGGCCGGGGAGACCCCGCCGCCGCTAGGATGCGCGGGGTGACGAGCACGACGACGACGGCCGCGGCCGCCGATGGGACGTCGATCCTGGTCCGCCGCTGGGCGCCGCCCGGCGAGCCATGGGCGCACGTCGTCCTCGTCCATGGAATCGCCGAGCATTCCGGCCGCTACGAGCACGTCGGTGACTGGCTGGCGGAAGCGGGACTCGCCGTCGAGGGCTACGACCTCCGTGGCTTCGGCGCCTCGGGTGGTCGGCGGGCCTGGATCGACCGATGGAGCCGCCATCACGACGACCTCGAGCAGCGGGTGCTGGCCGCCCGGGCCGCTGCCGCGGGCCGGCCGGTCGTCGTGTATGGTCATTCGCTCGGCGGCCTGATCGCCCTCGGCTATGCGATCAGCGAGCCGCCGCGACCCCTGCCCGACGCGCTGGCCCTGAGCGCGCCGGCGCTCGATTCGACCGTTCCCGGCTGGAAGCGGATCCTGGCCCGCGGGATCGCCACCGTCCGCCCGACGGTCGACATGGCCAACGACTTCGACGGTGGGCTCCTGTCGAGGGATCGAACGGTCGGGGAGCGCTACCTCGTGGATCCGCTGAACCACCATCGGACGACCGTCGGCTTCGCCGCCCTCGCGTTCGACGAGCAGGCTCGCGTCCGGTCCGCCCTTCGCCGATTGACGATCCCGACCCTCGTCTACCACGGCGAGGCCGACGAGCTGGTGCCGCTGGAGGTGAGCCAGCCGCTGGCCGACCTCCCGAGCGTCACCCGCCGGACGTATCCGCGGCTGCGCCACGAGACGCACAACGAGCCCGAGGGCGCCGAGGTCATCGCCGACCTCGTCGCCTGGCTCGGGTCGACGGTAGGCTCGGTCGTCGGGTCGACGGCCGCCCCGGTGATAGACTCGGCCGACAACTGAACACCGCCTCCGGGGAGCGCGAACGCGCTGAGAGTGTGGCTCGACCACAGACCCGCCGAACCTGATCTGGCTCGTACCAGCGAAGGAAGCAGGCCCGTACGACTCGAATCGCCGTCCCGGAACCCGGGGCGGCGTTCCTGCATTCGCAACCAGGAATCGAGTCACCGTGAGATCGCTTGCCGTCGCCGTCACCCTCCTGCTCGTCGCCGCCTGTGGATCGACGGGGCCGACGGCGTCGCCGGCACCGGCCGCCTCGCCGTCGCCCGCGCCCGCGTCGGCCTCGGCCGGCCCGTCGGCTTCGGCCAGCCCGACACCGTTCGCCGGTACGCCGGCGACGGTGCGCCTCGCCCTCGACTGGACGCCGAACACCGACCACACCGGCTTCTTCGTCGCCCGTCACGAGGGCTGGTACCGCGACGCCGGCATCGACCTGAAGGTGCTGCCGTATGCCACGGCCGCGCCGGAGACGCTCCTCGCCGCCCATCAGGCGGAGTGCGGCATCAGCTTCCAGGACTCGATGACGTTCGCCGTCGCCAAGGGCGCCGACATCGTCAGCGTGGCGGCGATCCTCCAGAAGACGGCGTCGGCCATCGGCGTCCTCGCGTCGAGCCAGATCCAGCGGCCGCGCGACCTCGACGGCAAGATCTACGCCGGCTTCGGCTATCCGAACGAGGTCCCGACGCTCAAGGCGGTCATCCAGGCGGACGGCGGCAAAGGCGACTTCAAGGTCGCGACGCTCGACGCCGCGGCGTACGAAGCGCTCTACAACCACCAGGCTGATTTCACGATCCCGTTCACGGCGTGGGAGGGTGTCGAGGCGACGATGCGTCACATCGACCTGCGCTACTTCCGGTTCAGCGACTACGGCTTCCCGGAGTTCTACCAGGTCGTTCTCGCCTGCGATCGCCAGTGGCTGGACAAGGACCCGGACGCGGCGCGGCGGTTCGTGGGCGCCACCGTCCGCGGCTTCCAGTTCGCCGCCGACCACCCCGACGATGCGGCCGCGATGCTCGTCTCGGAGAACCCCGGCGTCTTCGACGCCAACCCGGACCTGCCCCGGGCCAGCCAGGAGTTCCTCGTCCAGGGCGGCTACCTCGTCGATGCCGATGGCAAGGTCGGGACACAAACGCTGGAACGCTGGACCGCCTACTCGAAGTTCCTGTTCGACCAGCATCTCCTGACCGACGTCAACGAGAAGCCGATCACCGTCGAGCCGGACTACGCCCGCCTGTTCACGAACGACTTCCTGCCGTGACCGACGTCGCCGACCGGCGACGGCGACTCGGTCCGCCGCTCGTCCTCGTCGGGCTCGTCCTGGCCGCATGGGAGCTGTACGCCCGCGCGTCGGGCGTCAGCCCGTTCGTCCTTCCGGCGCCGAGCGACGTCCTCGGCTCCCTGTGGCGGTTCCGGGACGAGGCCATCCGCCACAGCATCCCGACGGTCGTCGAGACGGCCGTCGGGTTCTCCGCGTCGATCGCCGCCGCCACCGCCGTCGCCGTGGGCCTGGACCGCGCGGTCTGGGCGCGACGCGCCGTCGAGCCGCTCCTCGTCGGATCCCAGACGATCCCGATCGTCGCGATCGCCCCGCTCGTCGTCGTCTGGTTCGGGTTCGGGCTCCTGCCGAAGGTGCTGGTCGTGATCCTCGTCACGTTCTTCCCGATCACGATCGCCCTGCTCGACGGATTCGCGTCGACGGCGCCAGAGGCGACGGATCTGATGCGGTCCTTCGGCGCGTCGCCGGGCCAGACATTCTGGAAGGTGCGCTGGCCGTCGGGCCTGCCGGGCTTCTTCACGGGCCTCCGGATCTCGGCCACCTACGCGGTCGTTGCCGCGGTCATCGGGGAGTACGTCGGCGCGACCGACGGCCTCGGCATCTGGATGCAGCTCAGCCAGCGCTCCTTCCGGACCGATCTCGTCTTCGCCGCGATCCTGTTGACCGCCGTCCTGAGCGTGGCCCTGTACGGCGTCGTCCGGGCCGTCGAGCGGGCGGTCATCCCGTGGTACCGGGCGTCGCGCGGTGCGACGCGCCAGCCGGAACGCCTTTCCGAGGCGGGGTAACCTCAACGGACATCCCCGAACGACGAAATGCGCTCGACTCCGAGGGGGCGCCGGGGCGCCGGGGCGCAGAGGAGACATCCCGATGACCGACACGCTCGAGCGGGTCAAGACCTATCAGCAGCTGATCGGCGGAGCATTCGTCGACGCCGCCTCCGGTGAGACCCAGGAGGTCATCAACCCGGCCAACGACCATGTGATCGCGCAGGTGCCGAAGAGCAGCGCCGAGGACGTCGACCGGGCGGTCGGCGCAGCGGCCACGGCCTTCGAGTCGTGGAAGAACACGACGCCCCAGGACCGGTCGCTGATGCTCCTCAAGGTCGCCGACCTGCTCGAGTCCCGGGCCGACGAGCTCGGCCGGCTCGAGAGCGCCAACGCCGGCAAGCCCGTCGGCGCGGCGATCGACGAGATGTCGGTCTGCGCCGACCTGTTCCGCTTCTTCGCCGGCGCCGCCCGGGTGATGGATGGCCTGGCGGCGAACGAATTCCTGGCCGGGCACACCTCGATCATCCGCCGCGACCCGATCGGCGTCATCGCCTCGATCGCGCCCTGGAACTACCCGCTCTACATGGCCAGCTGGAAGCTCGGACCGGCCCTCGCGACCGGCAACACGGTCGTCCTGAAGCCGTCCGCGCGGACGCCGCTCACCGCGCTGGCCTTTGGCGAGAGCCTGGCGGAGGTCTTCCCGGCCGGCGTCGTGAACGTGCTGTCGGGCTCGGGCTCCGACATCGGCGACGCGCTCGTCGGCCACCCGAAGGTCCGGATGGTCTCGATCACCGGCGACACGGCGACCGGCAAGCGGGTGGCGAAGATCGCAGCCGATACGGTCAAGCGACTCCACCTGGAGCTCGGCGGCAAGGCTCCGGTCATCATCTTCGACGACGCCGACCTCGACCTCGCCGCGGAGACCCTCAAGTCCGCGGGCTACTGGAACAGTGGCCAGGACTGCACGGCCGCCACCCGGGTCATCGCCGGTCCCGGCGTCTACGAGTCGTTCGTGTCGAAGCTGGCGGACGAGGTCCGCTCGATCAAGTGGGGCGACCCGGCCGAGGCCGATGACCTCGACATGGGCTCGCTGATCGCCCCGGCCCAGGTCGACAAGGTCGCCGGCATGGTCGACCGGGCGCGCGGCTCGGCCGAGATCGTCGTCGGCGGGGTTCGACCCGATCGGCCCGGCTCCTACTACGAGCCGACGGTCATCGCCGGCCCCGACCAGAAGTCGGAGATCATCCAGGACGAGATCTTCGGGCCGGTCGTCACCGTCCAGCGCTTCTCGGACGAAGAGACCGCGATCCAGTGGGCGAACGACACGCCATACGGCCTGGCGTCCTCGGTCTTCACGAGCGACATCGGCAAGGCGATGCGTGTCGCCAAGGCCCTCGAGTTCGGGCACGTCTGGATCAACGAGCACTTCACCCTCGCGTCGGAGACGCCGCACGGCGGGGTGAAGCAGTCGGGCTACGGCAAGGACGGCTCGAAGTACGCGCTCGAGGACTACACGTTCGTCAAGCACGTGATGATCAACACCGGCGGCTGACGACCGGGGCTTCAGGACCGGGCTTCAGGACCGGCCGGCGAGCGCCTCGCGGATCGCCCCGAGGGCGGAGATCGTCTCCAGGTCCCACGGCGAACGAAAGATCAGGATCGGGTGGCGGAACCCGACCCGAGCGTACTCGGCGAGCGCCTCGGCCACGGCCTCGACCGGGCCGCCGACGAGGAGGCGACCCTCGCCGCCGCGCGGCCGATGCTCGGCGACGTAGGACTCCCAGACCCGCGCGGCCGCAGCCGCCGTCGACCGGACGACGACGTTGAGGTTGACGGTCCGCTCGATGTCGTCCGGGTCTCGACCGGCCGTCGTGCAATGCCCGCGGAGGATCGCGTCGCTCGCCGCGAGGCTGTCGGGTGAGCCGTAGGCGTTCCATAGGTCGGCGAGGCGGGCGACGAGCGGCAGCGTCTTGGTCGGACCCGAGCCACCGATCAGGATCGGCAGACGGGCCTGGACGGGGCGCGGCGAGACGATCGCGTCGCGGAAGTCGTAGAAGCGACCGGCGACCGTCACCCGTTCGCCGTCGAGAAGACGGCGGATCAGCGGCACCGCCTCGGCCAGCCGGTCGAGCCGCTCGCCGAACCCGCTGCCGAAGTCGAGCCCGAAGGCGCGGTGCTCGTCCTCGAACCAGCCGCCCCCGAGCCCGAGGATCAGCCGACCACCGCTGACGTGGTCGACCGTGGTCGCGAGCTTCGCCGTGAGGCCCGGGTTGCGGAACGTGTTCGCGGCGACCAGCAGGCCGAGCCGGGCCCGGGTCGTCACCGCGGCAAGGGCCGCCAGGGTCGACCAGCCCTCGAGCTTGGGGTCGTCCCGAGCGGCTTCGTCGGACAGGAGGTGGTCGTCGATCCACAGGTCATCCGCGCCGGCGGCACCGGCTGCCCCGACCGCGTCGCGGAGGGACGGCCAGTCGGTCCGCTGGACCCAGAACGCGGCGCCGATCCGCACGGGATGGCGCGGCGTCACGCCGGCGGGCGCCTGATCCGGGGTGGGCACCGCCCGATGGTACGCTCGCGACGATGCCGCGATCGCTGACCGCCGATGCCCGCGTCGCGGTCCTCGCCTGGTACGACGATCACGGTCGGTCGCTCGCATTCCGGGCGTCGCGGGACCCGTACGCCATCCTCGTGTCGGAGGTCATGGCCCAGCAGACCCAAGTCGGCCGCGTCGTCGAGGCCTGGTCGCGGTTCATCGCCCGGTTCCCGACGGTCGACGCGCTGGCCGCGGCCACGCCGGCGGACGTCCTCCGGGCATGGCAGGGCATGGGCTACGACCGCCGGGCACTCAACCTCCGGCGGGCGGCGCAGGCAATCCGAGACGATCACGACGGCCGCGTGCCGGACGACGTCGAAGCCCTCGAGCGGCTGTCGGGCGTCGGGCCGTACACGGCCCGCGCCGTCGCGGCGATTGCCTTCGGTCGTCCGGTCGGCGCCGTCGACACGAACATCCGACGGGTGCTCCGGCGCGCCCTGACCGGCAGCGACGACCCGCCGGCCTCAGCCTGGATGCAGGCAGCGGCCAACGCGTCGGTCGACCGCTTCCGGCCGGCTGCATGGACGCACGCGCTGATGGACCTCGGCGCGACGGTCTGCCGCCCAGCGGACCCCGCCTGCGCCGCTTGCCCGATCGCGACGTGGTGCCGCTTCGCGTCGAACCCGACCAATGCACGTCGGGTGACGCGCGGCGCCCGCCCATCCAAGGCCCGGCCATCACGACCCGCCTTCACGGCGACGACCCGCTGGCTGCGCGGCCGGATCCTGGACCGGCTGCGGGCGGCGCTCGACGGCTCGTGGACGCGCGTGATCGGTCCGGTCGGCGTGCACGACGCCGAGGCAGTCGCCGCCGCGCTCCGCGCGTTGGCCCGCGACGGCCTGGTCGAGCTCGACCCGGCGGATCCGCGCTTGGCCCGCCTCGCGACGACCTGACCGCTCGGCGCTACCCTTGGCCGAGGGAGGCCGGCGCCGCCGGCGCCTTCGGCTCCTCGGCGCCCGGCTCGCCCGCCGGCTCAGCGGCCGGCTCGAGTGCGGCACGCATCTGCCGCGCCAGCTCGACCGGGGTGAACGGCTTCTGGACGAAGCCGCTGATCGGCGCGCCGAGCGCCGCGGTCGCCTCGTCCTCGTGATAGCCGCTCATGACGACCGCCGGTAGATCCGGACGGATCGCCCGGAGCTCCGTGAGGAGCTCCGGTCCGTTCATCTCCGGCATCGTCAGGTCGAGCAGGACCACGTCGATTCCGGCCGGATCGGCCCGCAGCCGATCGATCGCCGCGGGCCCGCCGGCGACATCCTCGACGGTCAGGCCGAACGACTCCAGGAGGCGCCTGGCGACGGTCCGGACCATCGCGTCGTCGTCGACGACGAGGACGCGGCCCGAGCCGTGCCATGCTCCGTCGGGCGAGGTCGTCCGTATCGGCGACGAGGCGCTCAGCGGGAGGACGATGCGGAACGTCGTCCCGTGGCCGACCTCGCTGTAGACGCGAAGCGCTCCGTGGTGCCCGCGGACGATGCCGAGGACCGCGGCGAGGCCCAGACCCCGGCCGGCGAACTTCGTCGTGAAGAACGGGTCGAACATCCGGGTCCGCGTCGCTTCGTCCATGCCAGTTCCGGTGTCGGTGACTTCCAGCGCAGCGAAGTGTCCGGGTTCGAGGCCGGCACCCGGATGAGTGTCCGACAGGTAATCGGCCGTCGCCTGGAGGTGGTGGACGCGGATGGAGATCTTCCCGGTGCGGTTGCCGATCGCGTCAGCGGCGTTGATGACGAGGTTCATCACGACCTGCCGGATCTGGGCGGCATCGGCATCGACGACGACCGGCTCGTCGGGCAGGTCGAGCCTGATCGCGACCCCCTTGCCGATGGAAACCTGGAGGAGGGTCAGCAGGTCACGCACGAGCTCCGAGAGCTCGACCGGCTCGATCTGCAGCCGGCTCCGGCCGGAGTAGGCGAGCATCTGGCGGGCGAGCTCGCCGGCTCGCTGGCCTGCGCGCTCGATGTCGACGACGCTCTGACGTGCCGGCGAATCCTCGGGCAGGTCGAGCAGGGCCAGGCTGGCGTTGCCCAGGATTCCGACGAGCAGGTTGTTGAAATCGTGGGCGATACCGCCCGCGAGGACCCCGAGGCTCTCGAGCTTCTGGACCTCGAGCACCTTCGCCTCGATCGCTCGACGCGCCGCCTCCGCCTCCTGCCGCTCGGTCATCTCGAGCCTCAGCCGCTCGTTGGCTTTGCTCAGATTCTCGGCCTGCACGGCGAGGTCGTCGCGGGCCTCCTCGAGATCGTGCCGCTGGCTCATCTCGCGGCCCAGCGAGTCGCGGAGCGTGACCCCGAACCGGTCGAGGATCAGGCCGAGCACGCTGAGCGTGACGAGCAGGTTGAGGACCGCCCCGCTCGTCACCGGCGTCCGGAGCGGAAGGGCATTGCCGACGAGCACAACGGCGACCGAGGCGAACGTGACGGCGATCAGGCCCGGCCGCCGTAGGACCAGCGCCGCGATGGTCATCGGGATCGCAAAGGCGACGCCGGTGCCCGGGGTCCCCGGACCGACCGCGAGAACGGCCACGACGACAATGAACTCGATCACGAGCACCGTGGCCGAGGCCGCGAGCGTGAACCAACCGCGGCGCAGGAGCCAGAGCGGGATCAGGAACAGCGGTTCGACGATCAGGAAGCCGCGGATGGCGTCCGGGGCGCTCCCGAGACCGGGCATGATCGCGGTCACGATCGATGTCACGGCGACCAGCGCGAGCAGGGCGACAAGGATCGTCTGCAGCAGGACGGCCTGGCGGCGCTCGAGGTCGTTCCGGCCCGGAGCGCCCAGGAGCCAGCGGCGGACCCAGCTGACCGCACTCACGGTTCCAAGTGTCGGAATTCGGTCAAGTCCGGGGCGACGGGGGGCGCGACTGAATAGGGGAGCGGGGCAACCCGCTACCCTTCGCGGGTGATGCCGACCGTCCCGACCTCACGTCCAACCACGAACAGCGCGGAGGTCCTCCCGGCCGACGACCCGGGGCTCCTCGATCTGGATCTTCGCGGCCTGCGATCGCGCTGGGCGTCGGCCGCGTCGCGCCCGCCCATGACGGGAGCGGCCATGACCGGTGCCGATCGCCGGGCCCAGGCGTTCGGCATGCCGGGGGATCGGCTGATGGAGCACGCCGGGACCGCGGTGGCCGCGGCCGCGCATGCCCTCGCGGTCGAGACCGGCCGGTGGGGTCGCGGCCCGATCGTCATCCTGTGCGGGCCCGGGAACAACGGCGGCGACGGCCTGGTCGCGGCTCGCCGGCTCGCCGCCGTGGGAGCCCGCGTGGTGGTCGCCCTGGCCGCCGCCGACGCTCGGCCTGCGACCCGCGACGCGGGCCGGAACTGGGATCGGATCGTCCGCGACGATCGGCTGACGATCGTCCACATCCCAGTCGCGCGCGACGTGGCACTCCTCGGCCACGGCATCGAGAAGGCGGCGATCGTCGTCGACGCGCTGCTCGGCACCGGCGTCCGGGGCCCGCTCCGCGAGCCCATTCGCTCGGCGGTGGAGCTGATCAACCGCGCCCGGGCCTCGCTCGTGCCGGTCCTCGCCGTCGACACTCCGACGGCCGTCGACCTGACGTCGGGCGACCCGTCCGATCCGGCGGTCCGCGCCGATCTCACGATCACGTTCCACCGCCCGAAGACGGGGCTGCTCACACGGAACGGCAAGGCACTCGCCGGCCGGGTCCTCGTCGCGCCCATCGGGATCCCGCTGGAGGCCGACCGTGGCTGACCGGGCCCGCGGGCTGCGCGACGTCCTGGCCGTGGCGGTGGTCGGCGTCGCGGTCGTCCTCGGCGCGGCCGCGGTCACGGCGTTCCTGCCGGCCGGGGCGCAGGACCTCGTCTTCCGGACACCTCTCCTGATCCTGATCCTCGTCGTCGGGACCGCCGGCGTGCTGTGGCGGATCACGCGCCCCGGCAGCGGCGGGCGATGAGACCTTCCGACCGCGCACGTCGATGACCTCCGCGCCGCTCGAGGAGCGCCGGCGCGAGCTGGCGGCCCTCGCCGACGGGTCCCTCGACGTCCTCGTCGTCGGCGGCGGGATCGTGGGGTGCGGCTCCGCCCTCGACGCCGCGACGCGCGGGCTGCGGGTCGGGCTCGTGGAGCGCGACGACATCGCGGTCGGGACGTCGTCGCGATCGTCGCGGCTCATCCACGGCGGCCTGCGCTACCTCGAGCAGTACCGGTTCGGGCTCGTGCGCGAGGCGCTCCGCGAGCGCTCGCGGGTGCTCCACCTCGCTCCGCACCTGGTCTCGATCCAGCCGCTGCTCTTCCCCCTGTTCGGCTGGCCCCTGGTGACCCGCGTCTTCTACCAGTCCGGGATGACCCTGTACGACCTGCTCGGCGCGCGACACGACGGCGGTTGGCACCGCCATCTCTCGGTCGACGAGGTCCTCGCCCACGCCCCGCGGATGCGGCGCGAGCGGCTCCGCGGCGGCCTCTTGTTCCATGACGGGATGGAAGACGACGCCCGCTACACGCTGGCCGTCGCCCGGACGGCTCGGGCGGACGGCGCGAGGATCGTCACCCGGACGCGTGCGACGGGGTTCCTGGAGGAGGGCGGTCGCGTTCGCGGCGCGCGCGTCCACGACGAGCTCGATGGCGGCGACCTCGAGGTCCGCGCGCGGGTCGTCATCGACGCCACCGGGGTGTGGGCGGCAGACCCGTCGCCGCTGTCGGGCGGCAGGACGCGGCTGCAGCCGTCGCGCGGCGCCCATCTCGTCGTCCGTCGCGAGCGGATCCCGAGCGACGTCGGGCTCACGATCCGCGTGCCAGGCAAGGTCGTGTTCCTCGTCCCCTGGCCGCACTTCTGGCTCATCGGCACGACCGATGCCCCGTATGACGGGCCGATCGATCGACCGACGGCCGGTCATGCCGAGGTCGACGAGCTTCTGGCCGCGGTCAACCGGGTCCTGGACGTCGACCTCGACCGCTCGGACGTCGTCGGCACGTATGCCGGGTTGCGACCCCTGATCGCCCCGTCGCACGGGTCGACGGTCAGCGCCTCGCGCGAGCACCGGGTCGTCGTCGAGCCGAACGGCCTGGTCCGGGTCAGCGGCGGCAAGTACACGACGTACCGGCAGATGGCCGAGGAGACGGTCGACGCGGCAGTTGGCGTCCTCGGCGAACGCGTGCTGGACCGGCCGTCGCGGACGGCCACGCGGCGCCTGATCGGGGCGGCCGACCGGGCCGAGCTGGACGAGCTCGTGACCTCCCTGACGACGTCGTCCGGGCTGGATCGGGCTGTCATCGACCGGCTCGTCGCCCGTCACGGAACCGAGGCAGCCGACGTGCTGGCCCTCGGCCATGAGCGGGGCCTCCTCGGACACCTGGCCGACGGCGAGGAGCACCTCGAGGCCGAGGTTGCCTGGGCGGCTCGACACGAGCTCGCGCTGTCGATCGACGACGTCCTGTCTCGCCGGACGCGGCTGGTCCAGGAGATGCCGGATCGCGGCGCGTCGATCGCTCCGGCCGTGGCCGCCATCCTCGGGGCCGAGCTCGGCTGGGACGCGGCGCGCCAGGCGACCGAGGTCCGCTCGTTCATCGACGGCGCCCGCGCCGAGTTCTCGGTCGCGTGATGCCGGCCGCCGACCTCGTCCTCGCCCTCGACGAGGGGACGACGAGCGCCCGCTCGATCGTGTTCGACCGCGGGGGCGCCGTCGTTGCCGTCGCCCAGCGGGAGTTCGAGCAGCGCTATCCGGCGCCCGGCGATGTCCGCCACGATCCGGAGGCCATCTGGGCCGCGCAGCTGGTGACCGCCCGAGAGGCGATCGCATCGGCCGGCGGGGCCGAGCGGATCGCGGCGATCGGGGTCACGAATCAGCGCGAGACGGCAGTCGTCTGGGACCGGGCGACGGGCCGGGCCGTCGCCGACGCGATCGTCTGGCAGAGCCGAGTGACCGCGCCGTTCTGCGAGGCATTGCGAGCCGCCGGTCACGAGCCCGCGATCCGGGAGCGGACCGGTCTCCCGGTCGACGCCTACTTCAGCGGGCCGAAGATCCGGCAGGTCCTCGTCGAGGATCCGTCCCTCCGGGGGCGGGCGGAGCGCGGCGAGCTCGCGGCCGGAACGGTCGAATCGTTCCTCATCGCGCGCCTGACCGGCGGCAGCGTCCACGTCACGGACGTGTCGAACGCGTCGCGGACGCTCCTCCTGGACATCCGGAGCGGCGCCTGGGACGAGGAGCTGCTGACGCTGATGGACGTCCCACGGCCGCTGCTGCCGGAGGTCCGAAGCACCTCGGAGGTCTACGGCCTGACCGACCCAACCCTCTTCGGTCGATCGATCCCGATCGCCGGCGCCGCGGGTGACCAGCAGGCCGCCACGTTCGGCCAGGCTTGCTTCGAGGTCGGCGAGGCCAAGGTCACCCTCGGAACGGGTGCTTTCCTGCTCGCGAACACCGGGGCGTCGGTCGTCTCGTCGGGCCGCGGGCTCCTGGCGACGATTGCCTGGAAGCTCGGGCCGGACGCGCCGATCGTCTACGCGATCGAAGGCTCCGTGTTCATCACCGGCGCCGCCGTCCAGTGGTTGCGGGACGGCCTCGGCTTGATTACCGTCTCGGCCGATGTCGAGGAGCTCGCCGGTCGATCGGCCGACAGCGGCGGCGTCGTCGTCGTGCCGGCCTTCGTCGGCCTCGGCGCGCCGTACTGGGACCCGACGGCTCGCGGCGCAATCCTGGGTCTTACGCGTGGCAGCGGCGCCGCCGAGATCGCCCGGGCGACGCTCGAATCGATCGCCTTCCAGGTCCGCGACGTCATCGAAGCGATGGATGCCGAGCTCGATCGGCCGCTGACCGAGCTCCGGATCGACGGCGGTGGCGCGAGCGACCTCGTCTGCGGACTGGTCGCAGACCAGGTCGATCGACCCGTCGAGCGGCCGGTCGTTCGAGAGACGACCGCGTTCGGGGCCGCGGCGCTGGCCGGCCTGGCGGTCGGGCTGTGGCGCGATCCGGCGGAGATCGCCGCGATCCGACGCGTCGACCGCCGCTTCGTACCGTCGGAATCGGCCGCCGCCCGGGACGCTGCGTACCGCGCCTGGCGGCGTGGCGTGGACCGCGCGCGAGGCTGGGCGGCAGGCGAATGACCGTCGAACGCACGATCGGCGCCGATCGACGAAAATACCGCTGTACAAGTCCGTCGTCAGTCGTCTAGACTCCCGCGCGGAAAGGGCCGTGGAAGCGTCCACGGCAAGAACAGACGTAGCTCAACGACGACTCGGACTCCTCTCACGGCTGACGCGAGAAACCCGGAGGGATCGCGCGGCTACCCGAGAGGAGTTTTCGTTTCGTGTACAACGACAAGAACCTGACCTGCGCTGATTGCGGCCAGGAGTTCGTGTTCACCGCGAGTGAGCAGGATTTCTACGCCCAGCGCGGGTTCACCGAGCCGCGACGCTGTCCGTCGTGCCGCGCCAGCCGGAAGGCCGCGCGGAACGCCAACGGTGGCGGGGCCGGTAGCAGCTACGGCAGCTATGGTGCCGGCGGCGGGTACTCCGCCGGCGGTTACAGCGGCAGCGGTGGTGGCGGTGGCGGCGGCTACGGCGGCGGCGGTGGCGGTGGATACCGCGACCGCGGGCCGCGCGAGATGTTCAGCGCCACCTGCTCGAACTGCGGCAAGGAAGCCCAGGTGCCCTTCCGCCCGACGAGCGGCAAGCCCGTCTACTGCTCGGACTGCTTCCGCAGCCAGCGCGGAAGCGCCTACTAGTCACATCCTCTCGGCGCGGGTCCGCCCAGGGCCCACCGAACCAGCCGCGATTCAGACCCGGGTTGTCAGCCGACCCGGGTCTTTCGATTCTCATCTGCGATGAACGGCGGTCGCAGCGCCAGTCGGCGCGGCCAACTTGTCGAACGTGGCTCACAGCCAGACAAGCACGCCAGGGCGTCTCAGCCGTGTCTGTGAGCCGCGCCCAGGAGGAGGCGGCCGGCTGCCCTCGCACGAACCTCCGCCGATCGGCCGACGCGTCCGCATGTGCGTGTGTCAGAACCACGTATGAGAAGTCTCGCCGCGCCGGGACCGACTCGCGCCCTCAGCGATCGCCGCTCGAGGTGCGGCCGCTCAACTGTCGCACGTCGAACTTCCGCTCGGTGCCGTGCAGGAGCCGGTCGATGTTGTCGGCGTGGGCGACCCAGATGAGGGCCGCCCCGATGACCGTGTACACGAGGTACTGCGGCGGCACCGCGCCGGACGCGACCGCCCAGATCAGGATCATCGCCGGGACCAGCGCCGCCGAGCCGATGAGCGATCCGAGTGAAACGTATCGCGTGCTCAGGATCACGATCACGAAGACCGGCAGCGCGAGGAGGATGGCGAGCGGCTGGATCACGAGCATCGTCCCGACGCCGGTGCCGACCCCTCGCCCGCTCCGGAAGCCGACGAAGACCGACCAGATCGCACCGGTGACGGCGGCCAGGCCGCACAGCACCTCGACGACAGGTTGACCGACCACCAGGCGCGCGACGAGCACCGGGACGACGCCCTTCAGGAGGTCCCCGATGACCACCACGGCCGCCCTCCGCCGGCCCAACGCACGGAGGGCGTTCGTACCGCCCGTCCGGCCCGAGCCGATCGTCCGCGGGTCGATGCCGCCGGTGTACTGGGCGACGAGGACGCCGATCGGGATCGACCCGCACACATAGGCTCCCGCGATGAGGGCGAGATCGAGCAGGAGGGTCGCGCCGTCCATCTCCCTCCAGGAAGGGTCCACGGGGGCCGAAGCGCCGCGAGTCTAGCACCGGCCGACGAGCGAATCCGCTCGCGTCAGCGCCCGGACGCTCGCGGCTGCATTCAGGGTTGTCACCTCTCGACAGAGCGACGCCTTACCCGGACCATCGGCCGGTGGAGCGCCTCGTCAAGGCCCCCCGGACGCTGCGTGTTCTCGGCGTGATCGCCGGGCTCGCCGTCTTCGCGCTGATCGTGACGAACAGGCCCGTCGTCGTCGACGGCTACCAGCTCGGCAGCCGGGCCGACTGCACGACGTTCGCCTGTGACCGGTACGTCGCGACCGCGACCGACTGGCTCGACCACGCGGCACCCGCCCATCGGTCGATCACGTCGGCGGAGCTGTGGACGCTGAAGGACGTCGTCATGGTTCGCAGCGGCGGACGCGATTTCGTCGTCGTCCTTCGCCTGGCGGACGGGACCGCACGGGCCGTGGTGGTCGGTTGCGGGGTCGGCGTCGATCCGGACACGTGCTTCGTGAACGACGGCTCTCCCTACCGCTGAGGCGACTCGGCGGCGGGCGAGGATCGGTTGCGGGGTTCCGAAGGGCCCGCGTACGATGGCTCCAGTTGATCCACCGCCCAGCCGGCGGCCGACGCGGCGCCGGTCCGTGGCTCGCGAGGCGTACTGACCCGATGGCCGTCGGCTCCTCCAATGACTTCGATCTCGTCGTGCTCGGCGCGGGCACCGGCGGCTACACCGCGGCGTTCCGGGCGGCCCAGCTCGGCCTGAAGGTCGCCCTCGTCGACGAGGACAAGATCGGCGGGACGTGCCTCCATCGCGGCTGCATCCCGACGAAGGCCCTGCTCGAGTCGGCGGGCTTCGTCGAGCACGTCCGGCACGCGAAGGACTACGGACTCGTCCTGGGCGCCGACGGTACGGAGCCAGGGATCGACTACGTTCAGATGGCCGCCCGCAAGGACCAGGTCGTGAAGCGGATGTGGACCGGCCTGAAGACGCTCATCGACAAGAACAAGGTCACCTGGATCGCCGGCCGTGGCCGGCTCGAGGGGCCCACCAAGATCCGCGTCGCCCAGTCCGGCGACGACGGCAGACCGGGCAAGGGCGGCGACCGCGTCCTCCAGGCGACCGACGTGATCCTGGCGACCGGCAGCCGGGTCAAGAGCCTGCCGGGACTCGTTCCCGACGGCAAGCGCGTGCTGACGAGCGACGACGTCCTTGTCGCGACGTCGGTCCCCAAGGACATCGTGATCGTCGGCGCGGGCGCCGTCGGCTGCGAGTTCGCCTCGATGTACCACGACCTCGGGACGAAGGTGACGCTGCTCGAGTACCTGCCCCAGATCGTGCCGCTCGAGGACCGTGAGGTCAGCCAGGCGCTGGAGCGGAGCTTCACCCGACGCGGAATGACGGTGATGACCAACGCCCGCTTCGATGCGGCGAAGGTCGAGGTGACAAAGGACCGGATCTGCCTCGAGGTCGGGCCGGACGGCAAGGACACCAAGGAGGTGCGGGCCGAGCAGTTGCTCGTCGCCGCCGGGCGGGCCACCAACGTCGATGAGATCGGCCTCGAGACGACCAAGGTCGAGGTCGACCGGGGCATCGTCAAGGTCGACGGCCGGATGCGGACGAAGGAGCCGCACGTCTACGCGATCGGCGACATCGTCGGCGGCCTGATGCTCGCCCACACCGCCGCTCACGAAGGGATCGTCGCAGCGCACACGATCGCCGGCGACAAGGACGTCCACCCGATCGACTACGTCAAGCAGCCGCGCGCGACCTACTGCCGGCCCGAGATCGCGTCGATCGGCCTGACCCAGCAGCAATGCGAGGAGCGCGGCCTCCCGATCAAGGTCGGTAAGGTCCCCTTCCAGGCGATCGCCAAGGCGATCATCGGCGGGGAGTACGAGGGCTTCGCGAAGGTCATCGCGAACAAGGAGACCGACGAGACGCTCGGGATCCACATCATCGGGCCGCACGCGACGGACCTGATCGCTGAGGCGTCGGTTGCCTTCGAGCTGGAGGCCGTCCCGTGGGAGATCGGCGGGGCGACCCACGCCCACCCGACGCTGTCGGAGGTCCTGGGCGAGGCGTCGCTCGCCGTCGACGGCCGGTCGATCAACTTCTGAGCCCGAAGGAGACTCGATGGCGGTGACGCACACCGACCCCGCCACGAAGCCGTCGAAGGCGCAGCCGAAAGCGACACCGAAAAAGTCGGCGGCCGGATCGGCCCTCGGCGCCGACCTCGGTCTCAGCTCCGACGACCTCCTCGAGATGTACCGCCTCGTCGCCCTGTCCCGGGCGGTCGACGAGCGGATGTGGGTCCTGAACCGCGCCGGCCGGATCCCGTTCGTGATCAGCGGCCAGGGCCACGAGGGCGCTCAGGTCGGGATCACCTGGGCCCTCGAGAAGGGCAAGGACTGGATCGCCCCGTTCTACCGCTCGATCGCGACCTGTCTGACGTTCGGGATGAGCCCGCGCGACATCATGACCGCCCAGTACGCGACCGCGTCCGACCCGTCGTCCGGTGGTCGCCAGATGCCGGGCCACTACGGATCGCACGAGCACAACCTCGTGTCGGTCTCCTCGCCGGTCGCCACCCAGCTCCTGCACGCGGTGGGCCTGGCGCTCGCGGCGAAGATCCGCAAGACCGGCCAGGTTGCACTGACCGTGATGGGGGAGGGATCCAGCAATCAGGGCGACGTCCACGAGGGCCTGAACTTCGCGGCCATCCACAAGCTGCCGTTCATCTTCGTCGTCGAGAACAACGGCTACGCGATCTCGGTGCCGCTGGCGCGGCAGGTCGCCGGGTCCAGCGTGGCCCACCGCGCGGCCGGCTACGACATCCCGGGCGTGACCGTCGACGGCACCGACGTGCTTGCGTGCTACGCAGCGGCGCGGGACGCCGTGGGGCGGGCTCGTGCCGGCGACGGCCCCAGCCTGATCGAGGCGAAGGTGACGCGGCTGACCGCCCACTCCTCGGACGACCAGCAGACGAAGTACCGCTCCGAGGAGGAGCTGGCGGCGGAGAAGGCGAACGACCCGGTGCCGAAGTTCCGGGCGCAGCTCGCGGACGCCGGGATCCTGACCGACGAGGCCGAAGAGCGGATCAAGGCGTCCATCGTCGCCGACGTCGACGACGCCACCGACTACGCGGAGTCCCAGCCGGATCCCCAACCCTCGACGGCGATGAAGTGGGTCTTCGCCGAGGATTGGCCGTCTGAGGCGCCGCCGCCATGGGGCCTGGGGGAGTGACCGGCATGGGCCGTGCCGGACGAGCCGGCTGATGGCGCTCAAGACGTTCATCGAAGCCGTCCGCGAGGGGCTCCGCGAGGAGATGGTCCGAGACGAGAGCGTGATCGTGCTCGGCGAGGACGTCGGCAAGAAGGGCGGCGTCTTCCTTGCGACCGACGGGCTGTGGACGGAGTTCGGCGACGATCGCGTCATCGACACGCCACTGAGCGAGAGCCAGATCGTCGGCACGTCGATCGGAGCGGCGATCGGCGGCCTGCGACCCGTCGCCGAGATCCAGTTCGCCGACTTCATCCACCCGGCCTTCAACCAGCTCGTGTCCGAAGCCGCGCGACTCCGCTACCGGAGCAACAACGGCTACTCGGCGCCGATGGTCGTCCGCGCCCCGTACGGCGGCGGCGTCCACGGCGCGCTCTACCACTCCCAGAGCGTCGAGGCGTTCTACACCCACGTACCCGGCCTGAAGGTCGTCGTGCCGTCGACCCCCTACGACGCGAAGGGCCTCCTGCGGAGCTCCATCCGCGACGACGACCCGGTCCTCTTCTTCGAGCACAAGAAGATGTACCGCAGCGTTCGCGGCGACGTCCCCGAGGGCGAGTACACCGTGCCGCTCGGCAAGGCCCAGGTAACCCACCCGGGGACGCAGGTCACGGTCATCGCCTACGGCCTCATGGCCCACTACGCGCTCGAGGCCGCCGACCGCGTCGCCGAAGAGAACATCAGCGTCGAGGTCGTCGACCTCCGGACCCTTCGACCGCTCGACAAGGAGACCGTCCTCGACTCGGTCCGCAAGACCGGCAAGTGCCTGATCGTCTACGAGGACAACCGGTTCGGTGGCTACGGGGCAGAGGTCGCGGCGATCATCGCCGAGGAGGCGTTCGACTACCTCGACGGTCCGGTGACGCGGATCGCGGGTCCGGACGTCCCGGGCGTTCCCTACAACCATGTCCTCGAGGAGTGGTTCATGGTGAACCCCGAGAAGATCGCGGACGGGATCCGCAAGCTCGCCGCCTACTGATGCCCGACGTGGTCGCGGCGCACCTCTAGCGGCGCGCCTCTAGTCGACTCGCGCGATCTCGATCGCGAGGGGGCGGTCGAGGAACGCCGCCACCCGATCGACCTCCGCCTCGAGCTCCGGGCGAGCCGCCCTTCGCCAGGACGACCAGCGCGTGACGTTGATGACGCCGCGCGTCGCCGATCCGGCGATCTCCCACGTCCCGCCCATCCGGCCGTCGACGAGGACGAGCGGGGTGACCCAGCCGGCCGTCCGATAGACGTCGTCGTGGTGGGCGACGGGCAGGATCGACTCGACCCGGCGCGGCAGCTCGTTCGTGAATGGGTCGAAGCCCGGTAGCAGCCGGACGCCGCGGAACGGCTCGACTGCGTCCAGAGCCGGGACGTCCGTCTCCCGAACCCATGTCCGGAGGCCGTCGACCTCGACCTCGACGACGTCGACCGGCAGCCGCTTCACGGCGTCGTTGACCAGGCCCGCCCGGGCCGCGCCCCACCAGCGGCCGATCATGTCCCGGCTGGACGCCGGGAACGTGACGAGGAACCGCGCAATCATCCGGGCGAACGCGTCGATCGGCTCGCCCGCGTCGGGCCGTGCGGCGAATGCGATCGGACGGTCCAGCCAGGCCGACGGGCTGACGAATGTCACGTTCCGGCCGTCATTCGGCCCGAAGATCAGCTCGCCGCGCTGCGCCGGCGCACCCAGGTACGAGCCCCAGCCAGTTCGGAGGCGCCCGGCCAGTGACGGGTCGCGCAGGCGCTCGGCGACGGCATCGGCGAGGTCGGCCCGCGTCATCGGCGTCTCGCTCAGGATGTCGCCGACGGCCCGGATCATCCGCTCGATCCCCGACTCGGTCATCTCGGCGAACCGCAGCCAGACCTCCTCGCGCCATCGCTCGCGGCTCGCCGCGGCGACGACGAAGTCGGCGAGGTCGTCCGGCGTCAGCAGATGGAGCGTCCCGCGGAAGGACCACGCCTTCACCAGCGACCGCTGGTCGGCGAGCGCGTCGCGGACGTCGTCCGGGCGGAGGCCCTCGATGCGCGCCGCCGCCTGGAGCTCGGCGGAGCTCATGACCTGGGCATGGAGGCCGACCATCTCCCTGACGACATCGACGAGGTGGTCTGGGGTCGTCCGCTCGGCAAGGCGCTGCCGGGCGAGCCGAAGGGCGAGGACGTGAGCCCAATCGGTGGCGAGCGCCGGTGGTGTCGTCGTTCTGGGCATGCAGCGATGATGCCCGGCGAAGCGGCCAACGGCTGACACGTAGGCCGCGCCTCGATGTCGCGCTCGCGACAGCGCGTCGCGCGATGCGCGACACTGTGGCCCAGCACAGACGACGCGGCGGCCCGACTCGCCGGCGATCCGGAGGAACAGCAGTGGCCAAGGTGACGATGCCCCAGCTCGGCGAGAGCGTGGCCGAGGGGACGATCGGCAAGTGGCTCAAGCAGCCCGGCGACACGGTCGAGAAGTACGAGCCGCTGCTCGAGGTCATCACCGACAAGGTCAATGCGGAGGTTCCGTCACCGTTCGCCGGCGTCCTCAAGGAGATCCTCGTCGAGGAAGGGGCGACGGTCCCGAACAACGCCGAGATCGCGATCATCGAGACGGCCGACGAGAGTGGCGCGAGCGGGGCCACAGAGCCGAAACCGACGACCGCCGCCGAACCGAAGCCCAGCGCGGCCGAAGAGGTCCCGAAGGGCTCGGCGGCCGGCACGGACGACAAGGCCGCACCGGCCGGCCCAGAGCCGTCGCAGGAACCGCAGCGGCCGACCTTCACGCCAACCGACGGCCCCGCCGGCTCCGATGAACGACCCGAACGAGCCGCCGCGAGCGCAGCGCCCGCGCCGACGGCCGTCGCGGCGGAGGCGGCCGAGACGCCCGGCAACGCCGACGCCCGGATGACCCCGGCTGTGCGCCGACTGCTCCGGGAGCACGGCCTCGCCCCGGCCCAGATCGTCGGGACGGGCGGTGGTGGCCGGATCAGCCGCGAGGACGTCACGAACTACGTCGAGGCCCAGCGGACGGGCAAGCCGGTCGGCGGCCAGGCCGTCGGCGGGGCCCCGGCCGCGGCGCCGACCGCCCCGTCCGCCGCTCCGGCCGCCGCGCCTGCAGGTGGCAACGGCTCCGCGGCACCGAGCGCTCCGGCGCCGGCCGCGCGACCGGGCGCCCCGACGATGGCCCCGACGGCCCCGGCTCCGGCCCGTCCGGCGACCGCGGCGCCCGGGATCGAATTCCCCGCGGGCGCGGACGAGGTCCTCATCCCGATGACGCAGATGCGGAAGGGCATCGCGGCGCAGATGACCCGGGCGCTCCAGGCGCCCCACGCCTACGTCCAGATGGAGGTCGACGTCACCCGCCTCGTCGCCCTCCGCGAGAAGGCCAAGCGCGAGTACCAGGCGAAGGAAGGCGTCGGCCTGAGCTTTGTCCCCTTCGTCGTCAAGGCCTGCGCGGCGGCGCTGAAGCGCAGCCCGACCTTCAATGCCCACTGGACCGAGCAGGGGCTGATGGCCAAGCGCCGGATCAACATCGGCGTCGCGGTCGCGGTCGACGACGGGCTGATCGTCCCGGTCATCCGCGATGCCGACCAGCTGTCGATCCACGGACTGAACGTGGCGATCCTCGACGTCGCCAACCGAGCCCGCGTCAACAAGCTCCGGGTCGACGACTTCGGTGGGGGAACGTTCACGGTCGACAACACCGGCTATCTGGGGACGAACCTCGTGATGCCGATCCTCAACGTCCCCGAGGTGGGCATCGTCACGATGGAGGCGATCACGAAGCGCCCGGTCGTCGTCTCGACGCCGGACGGCGACGTGATCGCGATCCGGCCCGTGATGAACATGGTCCTCGGCGTGGATCACCGCGCGAACGATGGTGCGGGCGGGGCCGCCCTCCTCCGGGACATCAAGGCCTGGCTCGAAGCGGTTGGCCCGGACACGGCGATCTACTAGTCGCGAGCCGATGCGCGTCCTCATCACGGGGGCGGCGGGGTTCATCGGCAGCGCGGTCGTCCGTCGGCTCCGCGAACGCGGTGACGAGGTCATTGCCCTCGTCCGCGACGCGAGGCGGGCGTCCGGCCCGGCCGGCCCGACGGAGTACGGGGCCACGATCGTCGAGGACGATCTGTCAGCCGTCGACCGCCTCACGGAGATCCTCCGTGACGCGAAGCCGGACGCGGCCATCCACGCCGCCGGGAGCTACCGGATCGGCATCCGCAAGGACGAGCGCGGCGCGATGTGGGACGCCAACGTCGGGACGACGACCCGGCTCCTCGACGCCGCCGAGGCCGCCGCCACGAAGCGGATCGTCTACGTATCGACGGTCAACGTGTTCGGCAACACCCACGGGGTGATCGCCGACGAGGCGTACAGACGGAACCTCGCCGAGGGCTTCGTCAGCTGGTACGACGAGACGAAGTACGGGGCGCACGAGGTCGCCGAGCAGCGGATCGCCGGTGGCGCGCCCATCGTCATCGCGATGCCGGGCACCGTCATCGGTCCCGGCGATCTGTCACAGATCGGCGCCCAGCTCAGCGGCGCCCACGACGGCCACCTGGCCTACGTCGCCAGCGCCGACATGGGGATCACGCCGATCCACGTCGACGACGAGGTGATGGGGATCGTCGCCGTCCTGGATCGAGGGCAGGTCGGCCGGTCCTACGTGCTCGCCGGCGACTGCATCCGGCTGGGGGACGCGCTCGCCCTGGCTGCCGCAGCCGGGGGCCGCAAGCCGCCCTGGCTCCGTGTGCCGAATGCCCTCCTTCGGGCGATGACTCCGCTCGGCGGCCTCATCGGCCAGGCCAATGCGCACGAGATCGTGGCTGCCTCTGCGGGGGTGACCTACTGGGCGAGCTCGCAGCGGGCGACCGACGAGCTCGACTTCCGCGCGCGCGACGCGGAGAACGCGATCCGCGACACGTTCGGACCGGCCTGACTACACTCGACCCAATGGCCCGCGAGCTCCCGATGTTCGAACCGCCTGGTGCGGCGCACGCGCCACATCACGGCTCCGCAACGCCGGAGACGATCGCGATGGGCGGCTCCGTCACCCCACTCCGGCGCCATCCGGACTGGATCAAGGCTCGGCTGCCGTCCGGCGAGAACTATCACGACCTGAAGGGCCTGCTCCGCGGCCTGAACCTCAACACGGTCTGCGAGGAAGCGCACTGCCCGAACATCGGCGAGTGCTGGGACCAGCGGACCGCGACGATCATGATCCTCGGCGACACCTGTACCCGGGCCTGCGGCTTCTGCGCGGTGAAGACCGGCCGGCCCACCTGGTTCGACGACGACGAGCCGCGCCGTGTCGCGGAGGCGGTCTCGGCGCTCGGCCTGGAACACGTCGTCGTGACGAGCGTCGCTCGTGACGACCTGCCGGACGGCGGAGC
>VBFG01000003.1 GCA_005882635.1 Chloroflexota bacterium
AAGGAGCTCAAGGGCGTCCGCCGGCTGCCCGACGGACGCATGGCGATCGGGGCGCTGACGACGTACAGCGAGCTTCTCGAGTCGCCGGCCCGAGAGTACGGTCTGATCCGCGACGTGCTGCCGGGGATCGGCGACGTCCAGGTCCGCAACCGAGGGACCGTCGGCGGCGCGATCGCCCACAGCGATCCGGCGTCCGACCTGCCCGCGGTCCTCCTCGCGCTCGAGGGAGAGATCGTCGCGCGGTCGAAGCAAGGCGAGCGGACCATCCCGGCCGACGGCTTCTTCCAGGGCTCGTTCTCGACGGCGCTCGCCGACGACGAGATCGTGACCGAGGTGCGGCTCATGGGTCCGCGGGACGACGCCGGCTCCGCCTTCGTCTCGCTGAGCCAGAAGGCGTCCGGCTATTCGATCGTGGGCGTCGCGGCCGTGATCATCAAGGAAGGCGGCAGCGCGATCACCAAGGCGATGGTCGCCCTCACCGGTGTCGGCGAGGCCCCGTACCGGGCGAAGGCCGTCGAGGCCGGCCTGATCGGGAACGAGGGAACCGACGAGGCGATCATCTCGGCCGCGTCCCACGCGACCGACGGGATCAGCGTCAACAGCGACATCCACGCCGACAGCGAGTACCGCACGGCGATGGCCGGCGTGTACACGCGGCGGGCGATCAGCGCGGCCCTCGTCCGACTGAACGAATGACGATCGACGCCGCCAGCGTCATGATCGGCAGGTGCGTCTCGAGCGACTGACGACGGATCGTCTCGCGGCGGGCGGCTCGACCTCGGGCGAGGACGTGCCGGCCGACCTCCTGGGTTCGGTGCTGGCGCGCGACCTGTTCGTCGGCGGCGCCCGCTGGTCGAAGGGCCGCCGGCTGTCTGCCGCGGACCTGGCCCTCTTTGCCGCGTCGCCGCCGGCCGGTCTCGACGGCGTGACGGTGATCGTCCTCGAGGAAGGCGACCTCCACGAAGACGAAGCCGCAGGTCGCCTGGCGCGGGCCGTGGCGGGGGAGGGGCTCGGGACCCGCGGCCCGGTCCAGAGTCGGGTCGACCTCGTCGCGACCCACGACGGCGTGGTCCATGTTCGGATCGCCGATCTCGAACGGCTGAACCGGCTCGACCCGCTCGAGGTGTTCACACGGCTGGACGGATCGATCGTCGCCGCCGGCGATCTCGTCGCGAGCGTGAAGGTGGCGCCCCACGTGGTGGCCGCCTCGATCGTCGCGGCCGGCGCCCGGATCGCCCGCGACGGGCAGCGGCCGCTCGTCCGGGTCGCGCCCTTCCGGCCGATGACGGTCGCGGTCGTGGTCAAGCAATCGCTTCGCCCCGCCGACCGGCCGCGGTTCGAGTCCAGCGTCCGGGTCAAGGTCGAGAGCCTCGGCTCACGGATCACGACGATCGACTACGTGGCCGACGATGACGACGCAGTCCGAGCGGCGTTGGCGGCCGTTGCTCGAGGAGCGGGACGCGTCGACGTCGTCCTGACCGCGGGCGGCCGCTCGACCGACCCGTCGGACCCGTTCTTCACGGCGATCGACGCGCTCCGCGGACGTGTCCTCCGTCATGGCGTGCCGGCGCATCCCGGTTCCATGCTGTGGCTCGCCCGGATCGGTCGAACGGCGGTGATGGGTCTGCCGACGTGCGGCGCCTACTCGAAGGCGACCGCCGCGGACCTGCTCCTGCCGCGGCTGCTCACCGGCGAGCCGCCGACACTCCGGACGGTGTCGCACCTCGGGCACGGAGGCGTGCTGACCCGCGAGATGCGCTTCCGGTTCCCCACCTACGCCCGCGAGCTGGAGGCACCGGACGGCTGAGGGGTTCTGCGCGTCGGGTCGGTCGTCCAGCGCCCGAACCAGCGGAGAACGTACTCCGAGACGCCAGATTGGGGCGCCTCCCGCCCGACACGGGAGGAGCGCCGAGACACTGCACAGCTCCTCCACTCGTTCGGTCAGCCCGCGCCCGATGACGGGTGGTAGATCCGCAGGTAAGCGCCCGGATCGATCATCCGCAGGTGGCAACCAGCGAGCGGCGCTTGGATCGCGGCATCGAGCAGGCCGTCCGGATCCAACGCGGGACCGGCGCCGAGATCCGGTTGACCCGGCGAGGTGCAGGGTTGAGCCTCCGGACGGTGGCGGCGTCGGTCGGGATGAGCGAGTCGACATTCGGGCGAATCGAGCGGGCCAGGATCCCCAACGTGAGCGTTCGCCAGCTCGCGACCGCGTGCGCCGCGGTGGGTCTGAAGTTCGCGGGTCGACCGTACCTCGACGGCGATCCGGTTCGCGACGCGGGACACGCCAGGCTGCTCGAGCGACTGCATGCCATCGCCCCGGATCGCGCGCCGTGGCGAACCGAGGTCCCGATCCGGGGTGAACGCGACGGGCGAGCGTGGGACGCGGAGCTCACGCTCGGGGGCGAGATCGTGGCAATCGAGGCCGAGATGCGGCTCTCCGACATCCAGGCGCTTGATCGACGGATCGCCTTGAAGCGGCGCGATGCCGGCCAGGACCTCGTCATCCTCCTCGTCGCGGACACCGTCGGCAATCGGCGGGCACTCGCCGCGCATCGGGAGTCGCTTCGGTCGAGCTTCCCGCTGGACACGCGGGCCGTCCTCGCGGCGGTTCGGGCCGGGCGGCCACCGACCTCGAGCGGGATCGTGATCCTCTGACGGGCGCCCGACGCCCGAACGAGCGAACGAGAGCTCGGTGAGGGCAGGATTCGGGCGGCCCTGGCCCGAATCCGGGATCGGACGCGGGCGGAGCCGGCCTCGTTCGTTGGCTCGGTCGCCTGGCGCCCGAAACGTCCCTCACGCGGTGGGGGGCGGTGCGCAAGGTCGCGGTGTAGGATCGCCGGGATGTCCCGGACGATCGAGCCCTCGTCGAACACGCCCCTCGACTCCGTCGAGTCGATCGTCGCGGGGTTCCGCGAGCGCGACTACGTCTGCGATCGGTCGCTCGCGACGGCCGTGTTCCTCGCCCTCCGGCTCGATCGGCCGCTCCTGCTCGAAGGCGAGGCGGGCGTCGGCAAGACGGAGCTCGCGAAGGTCCTGGCGGCGTCGCTCGGCACGAGGCTGATCCGCCTCCAGTGCTACGAAGGCCTCGACGTCAACGCGGCGGTCTACGAGTGGAACTACCCGCGCCAGATGCTCGAGATCCGCCTGCTCGAGGCGCGCGGCCAGGCCGACCGGGCCAACGCCCATGACATCTTCGGACCCGACTTCCTGATCCGCCGGCCGTTGCTGCAGGCCCTCGAGGCCGATCCCGACGGCGAGCCGCCGGTCCTCCTGATCGACGAGATCGACCGAGCCGACGAGGAGTTCGAGGCATACCTCCTGGAGATCCTGTCGGACTTCCAGGTGACGGTCCCCGAGATCGGCACGATCAAGGCGGCTCGGCCGCCCCGCGTGATCCTGACCTCCAACCGGACGCGCGAGGTGCATGACGCGCTGAAGCGGCGGTGCCTCTACCACTGGATCGACTATCCGACGGCGCAGAAGGAGTTCGAGATCGTCCTCGCTCGCGTCCCGGATGCTCCGGAGCAGCTGGCTCGCGAGGTCGTGGCGTTCGTCCACCGCCTGCGCGAGGCGGATCTCACCAAGGTCCCGGGCATCGCCGAGACGCTCGACTGGGCGGCGGCCCTGCTGTCTCTGGGCTCCCGAGAGCTGACCGGCGAGGTCGTCGACGAGACGCTCGGGGTCGTCCTCAAGTACGAGGAGGATATCCGTCGGATCCGGGGCGACACGGCCCGGTCCTACCTCCAGGAGGCGGGCGCAACCGCCTGAGGCCGACGACGATGGCGAACCGACGCGACCCGAACGATCCGGCGATCGTTCGCGCGCCCTGGGGGCCCGAGGTCGACGGGCGGCGCCTCCTCGCCGAGTCGGTCGGGTTCGGCCGGGCGCTCCGGGCCGCCGGTCTGGCGACCGATCTGGGTGCGTCGGTCGACTTCGCCCGAGCGCTGACCCTCGTCGACATGGGCCAGCGAGACACGGTCCGCGCCGCCGGCGAGGCGGTCTTCGTCCGCCGCCGGGACGATCGCGAGGTCTACGACCGCGTCTTCAACCGGTGGTGGCGACGCCGCGGCCGCAAGCGGCCGGCCGGCGACGGTCCGGCAGTCCCCACGGACGACGTGTCGGCGGCGGAGGCCGAGGACGGGCTCGGCTCGCCGGGTGGCGACGAGGGCACGCTCGGGGACGACACGAACCGGATCGACGGGATCCCCATGGCGATCGAATCGGACGAGGACGCCGACGGCGAGATCGACGGGATCATCGCCGCCCCAACGGCCTACTCGTCGAGCGAGCTCCTCCGCCACCGCGACTTCGACCGGATGACCGCGGCCGAGCTCCGCGACGCCGAGCGACTCGTCGACCTGCTGGAGCCACGACTCGAGCTCCGCCGCACGCGACGCTACGAGCTCCACCACCACGGCCGGCTCCTCGCCCCGCGGACCATGCTGCGGCGGAACATGGCGACCGGCGGCCAGTTCACCGAGTGGATCTGGCGGCGCCACACGAAACGACCGCGCCGGATCGTCGTCCTGTGCGACATCTCCGGCTCGATGGAGCGGCACTCCCGGCTCCTGCTCCGATTCGTCCAGGCGCTGTCGGCCGCGTCCTCGGTCAAGACGGAGTCGTTCGTCTTCGGGACGCGGCTCACGCGCGTCACCCGGCTCCTCCGCGATCGCGACCGGGATCGGGCCCTCGCCCGGGTCGCCGACACCGTCAACGACTGGGCCGGCGGAACGCGGATCGGCGAGTCGTTCCAGGACTTCAACCGGCACTGGGCGCGGCGGACGCTGCGGACGTCCGGCGTGGTGATCGTCGTGTCGGATGGCTGGGATCGTGGCGATCCGGCGCTCGTCGCCACGGAGACGGCCCGCCTTCGCCGGAACTGCCACCGCCTCGTCTGGCTGAACCCCCTCGCCGGCACGCCCGGGTACGAGCCCCTCGCCGGCGGGATGCGCGCAGCGCTGCCGTACGTCGACGACTTCGTCCCGGCCGGGACCGTCGCCAGCCTGGAGCGCCTCGGCGAGATCCTCGCCGGGATCCGGTCCAGCGACGTCCGCCGCGGCGGTGACGCGGCGGCGTCGGCGGATGCCGGGGAGCGCCAGTCGAGCCAGGCGATCCGGTCGATCGCCCCGCCGGCTCCTCTCGACGTCGCATCCGACCCCGTCGCCGCGCGACCGCTCAGCCCGAGAGGATCGACACGATGAAAGAGCTGCTCGCGATGCTGGACGGCTGGACCCGCGACGGCGTCGGCGTTGGACGGGCCGTGGTCGTTCGCACCTTCGGCAGCGCGCCTCGACCCGAGGGTGCCGTGCTCCTCCGTGCCGACGACGGTCGGATCGCGGGCTCGGTCAGCGGCGGCTGCGTCGAGGGCGCGGCAGCTGGCGAGATCGAGCGGGCGCGGGCCGACGGGCACAGCCGGGTGATCCGGTACGGGATCAGCGACGAGGAGGCCTGGGACGTCGGTCTGGCCTGCGGCGGCACGATCGACGTGCTCATCGAGCCTGGCGTGTCATGGACCGCCGTCGCCGGTGCGCGGGAGCGAGGGATGGCCGTCGCGACCATCCTGCCGGCGGATGCGCCGCCGGCCGAGTTCGGCCGGCATGAGCCGGGCGCTGGCGCCCCGCCGGAGCCGCCGATCGTGGTCTCGGCCGACGGGTCGATGGCTGGTTCTCTCGGCTCGCCGGCCGACGACGAAGCCCTCCGCTCCGCCGCCGCCGACGCCCTCCTGCGCGGCACCTCACGAACGGTCACGATCGCCGATCGCCAGGTCTTCGTCGAGGCATTTCCGGTCAAACCTCGGCTCGTGATCGTCGGCGCGGTCGAGGTCGCTCGGTCGCTGGCGGTCTTCGCGAAGGAGCTCGGCTACGAGGTGGCCGTCGTCGATGGTCGGGCCTCGTTCGCCAGCCCCGAGCGCTTCCCGCCGGACCGCGTCGACCGGCTCGTCGTCGGCTGGCCCGACGAAGTCGCCGACGAGATCGGACTCGGGCGCGACGACGCCGTCGCCGTCCTGACCCACGACGTGAAGTTCGACGAGCCCGCGATCATCGAGGCGCTCCGGCGCGGCTGCCGCTATGTCGGCGCGGTCGGGTCGAAGAAGACCCAGGGCGACCGCCGCGCCCGCCTCCGCGAGGCGGGCGTCTCGGACGACGAGCTGGCCCGCCTTCGTGGGCCCGTCGGTCTCGATCTCGGCGGGCGAAACCCGTCCGAGACCGCCCTGGCGATCATGGCCGAGATCGTGGCGGAGCGGTATGGCGGAACCGGCGCGCCGCTCGTCGTCAAGGCGAAGGCGACCGAGGCACGCCGCGTCGCGGTCGGCTGAGCCTGCGACGCGATGAAGGTCGGCGCGGTCATCCTGGCGGCCGGAGCCGGGTCGCGTTTCGGAGGCGGGAAGCTGCTCGCCGAGGTCGGCGGTCGTCCGATCGTCAGGCACGTGATCGACGCCGCGGTCGCCGCCGGCCTCGATCCGATCGTGGTCGTGGTCCCGCCCGACGAGACGTTGGCGTCGGTCGACCTCGCGCCCGGGCGCGCGATCGAGAACCCGACGCCGCAGGAGGGCCTGTCGAGCTCGGTCCGGCTCGGCCTGCGACAACTCGACGCCGACGCGACGGACCCCGTCGACGCCGCGTTGATCCTGCTCGGTGACCAGCCGCGTGTCAGGCCGGCGGTGATCGGGGCATTGATCGAGGCGGCGGATCGCTCCCCGCGGACACCGTTCGTGGTGGCGCGCTACGGCGGCGACGGTGCCCCGAACCCGGTCCTCGCCCGTCGATCGATCTGGCGTCTTGCCGACGAGCTGGTGGGGGACCGCGGCTTCGGCCCAGTCCTCGCAACGCACGGCGAGCTCGTCCGGACCGTCCGGGTCGACGGTTCCAATCCGGACATCGACACCGCGGACGACCTCCGCCGGCTCGTCGAAGCCGAGCGACCGCCGGGCGACGTATCGTGAGGCGATGACGACAGCGACGGCCGCCGAGCTCGAGGCGGCCTGGGCGGAGCGCGTCCGGGCCAACCGCGAGCAGGTCGACCGGATTCGTGAGGTGCCCGACCACGATTTCTACGCACCGGTCTCGTCCCTGTTCGTGGCGGATCCGCGGCGGACTGGCGAGGAGGCCCTGGAGGCGCTCCTCGCGCTGACCGAGCCGGGCGACCACTGGCTCGACATCGGCGCCGGCGCGGGCCGCTACGCGCTGCCCCTGGCCCTCGAGGTCGACGAGGTCATCGCGGTCGAGCCGTCGGCGTCGATGCGGAATGCGCTCCGAACCGGCAAAGAAGAGCACGGCCTGACGAACCTGCGGATCGTCGCGGGCGCGTGGCCCGATGCGCTGGAGGGGCTGGGAGATCCGCCGGTCGCCGATGTCGCGCTCGTCGCCCATGTCGGCTACGACATCGAGGAGATCGGGCCGTTCGTCGACGCGATGGAGCGTGCGGCGGGTCGCCTGTGCGTGGCGATGTTGACCGATCGCAGCCCCGCGTCGGTCGCCGATCCGTTCTGGCCGGTCGTCCACGGGATGGATCGCGTGCCGCTGCCGGCCCTCCCGGACCTCGCCGAGCTGCTTCGGGCACGCGGCCGGAGGACCGAGATCCAGCGGGTCGAGCGGGCGCCGCGGACGTTCGACTCGTTCGACGGCCTGGCGACCTTCCTCCGCCGCCAGCTCTGGATCGCCGAGGATGGCGAGAAGGAGCAGCGCTTCCGGTCATCCCTCGCGGAGATGGCTCGCGAACGCGACGACGACGGGTGGACGCTCGCCGCGCCGCCTGTCGGCTCGATCGGCATCCTGACCTGGTCGCCGCGGGGCTGACGGGGATCGCCGAACCTGGAGAGGGGTCGGCCGATGGCCGCTAAGCCGGCGGCCGCCGCGGCCGGGTGAGGCTCGGCCCCAACGAAGCTGAACGCACGAAGGCCGGACCCGAATGAGGTCCGGCCTTCGATCCTGAGCTCGGTCGGGCTACATGATCCCGACGACGTGGCCCTCCGGATCGGCGAACAGGGCGATCGTCGTCTCCGGGGCGACCTCGGTCAGAGGCATGATGACCCGGCCGCCGCGCGCGGCGACCTTGTCGAGGACGGCCTGGGGGTTGTCGGTGTGGACGTAGAACGTCACGTTCCCGGCCCCGCCGTCCTGTGCCGCGCCGATGCCACCGGTGAGGCCGTCGTCCTGGCGATACATCCCGTACCCGCCGGGATTGTTCGTGTCCAGGCTCCACCCGAAGATGTCGCCGTAGAACTTCTGCAGCGCCGGCCCGTCCTTGCCCGTGACCTCGACGTGAATGACCTTGGTACCCATCGGGAACCTCCTCGAACCTGAGCTCCGGCGGCCCCCTTGGTCCGCCCCGTCACTCAGTCGACGAACGGCGATCCCCGGAATCGACAGCCGTAACACGACGAGCGCGAGCTGTCTCGGCCGTTAAATCCGGGCGCGCGACGGAGACGAACCAGAGGCTGAGGCCGGCGCGAACTCGGTTGACCCGTCACCGATCGCGGCGCACACTCAGGACCCTGCGGACCCTCGGACGGGTCGCGCGCCAGACTGACGTACGCGACCCCACCCGCCGGCCCGATCGTCACACCAGGCGCCCGTTACCCAAGGGAAGACGGGCCGTGAGCGCCCCGGCAGCGGGGCGGAGGAGGACGGTCGCGCGATGATCCCCGCACCCTTCGACTACGTCCGCCCCGGCGAGCTCGAGGACGCCCTGAAGATCCTCAGCGAGCGCGAGGGCGACGCCAAGATCCTGTCTGGTGGCTACAGCCTCCTCCCGCTGATGAAGCTCCGGCTCGCCCAACCGGCGTTGCTCGTCGACCTTCGGGACATCACCGGCCTCGATGCGATCGTCGAGACGGACGACGATCTCCGGATCGGGGCAAAGGCGACGCACCGCCGGATTCACGAGAACGAGACCATCGCCCGCTACCCGCTCCTGCACGACGTTTCAGGCGGGATCGGCGATCCACAGGTCCGCAACTGGGGCACGATCGGCGGCTCGGTGGCCCATGCCGACCCGGCCTCGGACTGGCCGGCCGCCCTGCTCGCCGCGAATGCGAGGATCGTCTGCCGTGGCCAGAACGGGGAGCGGATCGTCGAAGCCCGCGACTTCTTCCTCGATACCTTCACCACAGCGATCGAGCCGACAGAGATCCTCACCGAGATCCGGTTCTGGCGTCGACCGCGCGGTCAAGGCGGCGCGTACACCAAGCTCGAACGTCGTGTCGGCGACTTCGCGACCGCCGGCGTGGCCGCGATCATCCGGCTCGGCGACGGCGGGAGCATCGGCTTCGCAGGGATCGGCGTGACCGGGGTGTCCGACTCGCCGTTCGCCGCTACCGACGCCGAGGCGGCGCTGGCCGGGCAGCGCCCCTCGGACGACGTCTTCCGCGCCGCAGGCGAAGCCGCCGCCGGCATGAGCCGGCCGGTCTCCGATATCCGCGGCCCGGTCGACTACAAGCGGGCCATGGTCGCCGAGCTGACCGTTCGATCGCTCCGCAAGGCGGTCGAGCGGGCGCTCGCCTATTCGTGAAGGGGACCACGATGACGACCCAGCACATCACGCTCACCGTCAACGGCGAGGCCCGCGATGCCGACGTCGAGCCGCGGCTGCTCCTCGTCCACCTGCTTCGCGACGTCTTCGGCCTGACCGGCACGCACATCGGCTGCGACACGAGCAACTGCGGCGCCTGCACGATCCACGTCAACGGGCAGAGCGCCAAGTCCTGCACGATGCTCGCGGTTCAGGCGGACGGAGCCGAGGTCAGGACGATCGAGGGGATGGTCGCCGGCACCGAGCTCCACCCGCTCCAGCAGGCGTTCTGGGACCAGCACGGTCTCCAGTGCGGCTTCTGTACCCCGGGAATGATCATGCAGGCGGCCTGGCTGCTGGACCAGAACCCGCAGCCCAGCGAGGCCGAGATCCGCGCCGGAATCAGCGGCAACCTCTGCCGCTGCACCGGTTACGTGAACATCGTCAAGGCGATCCAGCAGGCCGCCGGCGAGCTCCAGGCGAGCGCGTCGGCGCCTGCCGCGGCGGGTGAAGCCGTCGCGGCGGAGGCGTGAGATGACCGAGATCCTGCAGACGTCCCCCGAGATCGGGGGCATGGGCCACTCGGTCAAGCGCAAGGAGGACCCGCGCTTCATACGCGGCAAGGGCGAGTACATCGATGACCTGACTCTGCCCGGAATGCTCTGGCTGGACATCGTTCGGAGCCCGTACGCACACGCGACGATCAAGGGCATCGACGCGTCCGAAGCGCTCAAGATCCCGGGCGTCGCCGCCGTCGTCACCGGCAAGGATCTGGAGGGCTACAAGCTCCACTGGATGCCGACCCTGGCCGGCGACATGCAGATGGTCCTCCCGACCGACACGGTGATGTACCAGTCGCAGGAGGTCGCGGCCGTCATCGCCACGTCGCGCTACGCCGCTGCCGACGGCGTCGCCGCCGTTCTCGTCGACTACGAGCCGCTGCCCGTCGTCGTCGATCCCCACAAGTCCCTGGAGAAGGATGCGCCGGTCCTCCGCCCGGACCGCGGCGAGGACAAGAAGACCAACCACATCTGGCACTGGGAGTCCGGCGACAAGGCCGCTGCCGACGCCGCCCTCGAAGCGAGCGATGTCCGGGTCGCGGAGGACATCTACATCCCCCGGATCCACGTCGCTTCGATCGAGACCTGCGGCTGCATCGCCGACTGGGATCCGGTTCGTCAGCAGCTGACCCTGCACATGACGAGCCAGGCGCCGCACGCGATCCGGACGGTCCTCGCGCTCGTTGCGGCGGGAGCCGGGCTGCCGATCTCCGAGCAGAACATCCGGGTGAAGACCCACGACATCGGCGGCGGGTTCGGGGGCAAGGTGCCGGTCTACCCCGGCTACGTCCTCGCCGTGGCGGCGTCGTTCCTGATCGGCAAGCCGGTCAAGTGGATCGAGGATCGATCGGAGAATCTCCAGGCCGACTCGTTCGCCCGCGACTACCACATCCACGCCGAGATCGGCGCGACCAGGGAGGGCCGGATCCAGGCCCTCAAGGTGAAGACGATCGCCGACCACGGCTACTCCGATGCGGCCGCGGATCCGTCGAAGTTCCCGGCCGGCCTGTTCAACGTCATCACCGGCTCGTATGACTTCGACAAGGCGTTCGTCGAGGTCGACGGTGTCTACACGAACAAGCCGCCGGGCGGCGTGGCCTATCGCTGCTCGTTCCGAGTGACGGAGGCGGTCCACGCGATCGAGCGGATGGTCGACATCCTGGCCCATGACGTGGGCAAGGACCCGGCCCAGCTCCGGTTGGAGAACTTCATCAAGCCCGACCAGTTCCCGTACAAGACGCCGACCGGGTGGGAATACGACTCCGGCGACTACGGCCGGGCGCTCCACAAGGCGCTCGACCTGATCGGCTACGCCGACCTGCGCAAGGAGCAGGCCGAGAAGCGGGCGCGCGGGGAGCTGATGGGCATCGGGATCAGCAGCTTCACCGAGATCGTCGGGGCCGGGCCGTCGCACGACTTCGACATCCTCGGCCTGAAGATGTTCGACTCGTGCGAGATCCGGGTTCATCCCACCGGCAAGGTCCTCGCCCGGATCGGCGTCCAGACCCAGGGCCAGGGTCACGAGACCACCTTCGCCCAGATCATCGCCCAGGAGCTCGGGTTCCCCGTCGCCGACATCAAGATCGAGTACGGCGACACCGACACCGCGCCCTATGGGCTCGGCACCTACGCGTCGCGATCGACACCGGTGGCGGGAGCGGCGACCGCCGTTGCCGCCCGCAAGATCCGCGACAAGGCGCGGAAGCTCGCGGCGCATCTCCTCGAGGCGTCCGAGGAGGACCTCGAGTGGACGCCCGGCGAGTTCCACGTCAAAGGCTCGCCGGACCGCAAGAAGACGATCCAGGAGATCGCCTTCGCGGCCTACACCAACCATCCAGCCGGCATGGAGGCGGGCCTCGAGGCGGTCGACTATTACGACCCGCCGAACCTGACGTTCCCGTTCGGCAGCTATATCTGCGTCGTCGACATCGACAAGGGCACGGGCGAGGTGAAGGTCCGCCGCTTCGTCGCCGTCGACGACTGCGGCAACATCATCAACCCGATGATCGTGGATGGGCAGATCCACGGTGGGCTCACGATGGGCCTTGCTCCGGCTCTGTACGAGCAGATCACCTACGACGAGAACGGCAACAACCTCACCGGGACATTCATGGACTACCTGCTCCCAACGGCCGTCGAGACGCCGGCCTGGGAGCTGGAGAAGACCGTGACGCCGTCGCCCCATCACCCGATCGGGGCGAAGGGCGTGGGCGAATCCGCGACGGTCGGGGCACCGCCGGCGATCGCCAACGCGGTAGTCGACGCCCTGTGGCATCTCGGTGTCCGCAACATCGACATCCCGATCACGCCGCCCAAGGTCTGGGCGATCCTCCACGAGAAGGGCATCGCCTAGGCACCCGCCGGGCGGCCCGACGAGCACGTGAATCGGAGCACCTTCGCCCGCGCGGCCGAGCTCGAGTCCGCCGGCCGCCCGTTCGTCGTCGCGACGGTCGTCGCCGTCGCTCGGCCCACGTCGGCCCGGCCGGGCGCGAGCGGGATCGTCCATCCGGACGGCACGATCGAGGGCTGGGTCGGCGGCAGCTGCGCCCAGCCGGTCGTCGTCCGCGAGGCGCTTCACGCCCTCGCCGACGGACAGCCGCGGCTGCTCCGGCTGTCGAAGGACACCCCCGCCGAAGGACGCCGCGCGGACGGCGTGATCGAGCTTGTGATGACGTGCCATTCCGGTGGCACCCTGGAGATCTACGTGGAACCGCATCTTCCCGCGCCGCTCCTGTGGATCGCCGGCACGACACCGATCGCCGGTGCTCTCGCCGCGCTCGGCGCCGGGTCGGGCTGGCGGGTCTCGGTCTTCGACCCGGTTGCGACGGCGGAGGCGTTTCCCGGCGCCGAACGGGTCAGCCAGGAGACGTCGCTCGGAGGGGTCGACCCCGAGGCGAGCCCCTACCTCGTCGTTGCGACGCAGGGCGTCTGGGACGAGGAGGCGCTTGCGGCCGGTTTGCGCCGGAATGCTTCCTACGTCGGCCTGGTTGCGTCGCCGACCCGAGCGAATGTCGTTCGGCAATGGCTGCGCGACGAGACCGGGCTCGCCGAAGATCGGCTGGCCGCGCTGCGCGCTCCCGCCGGACTGGATCTGGGCGCAGAGACCGCCGAGGAGATCGCCCTGTCGATCCTGGCCGAGCTCGTCCAGGTCCGGCGCGGTCGTGCGCCATTCGTCGCGTCGCCCGGCCCCGCCACGATCCGCGCCGGCCAACCATCCGGCCCGGCGCTCCAACCGATCGTCGACGACATCGTCCTCGTCGATCCCGTCTGCGGCATGACCGTCGACCGGGCGACCGCTCGTCACCTCGCCGAGCACGATGGGACCGTCTACGCGTTCTGCTCGATCGGCTGCCGGACCCGGTTCATCAAGACGCCGTCGGCGTTCCTGATCGCACCTGGGACGGCGGGCATGGAGGCCACCGATCCCGGCTCGCCGGTATCATCCGACGCCTGACCGGTCGGGTCGCTCGACCTGACCGAGGGCGATCCCGCCCGGGCCCGATCCGCCAACGTCGGAGGCGCCCACATGAAGTTCGCCGGAACGACGGACATCGCCGCGCCGCGCGACCGCGTCTGGGCGTTCGTCATCGATCCGAACCAGGTCGGCCAATGCGGCCCCGGCGTCGAGTCGATCGAGGTCATCGACGACACCCACTTCAAGGCAACGGCCAAGGTCGGGATCGGCTTCATCAGCGCCCGCTTCGTCGTGAACATGGAGCTGGCAGAGCAGGACGCGCCGGATCGCGCGGTCATCAAGGCTCACGGCCAGGCGCCGGGCAGCGCCGTCGACGCGACGGCGGCGATGACGCTGAGCGATGGCGACGCCGGTGGGACCCGGATGGACTGGAACGCCGACGTCACGATCTCGGGCAGCCTGGCGTCGCTGGGCGCCCGCCTGATCGAGGGGACGGCCAACAAGATGATCGGCCAGACGTTCGACTGCATGAAGGCGAAGCTCGAGGCGTGACGACGCCGACGACCCGGACCGGCCGCTCGGGGCCCCACCGGCGGGCGCGCGACGCCCCGCGAGCTGCGGACGAGGCTGCCCAGGCGAGACCGACTTCCGGATCGTCGCCGGACGCCGGTCGGGCGTCGGCCGAGGCGCTCCTCCTCCGCATCCAGAGCTCGCTCGCGCTCGCGATGCGCGGCGGACGGATGGGTTGGTGGACGCGCGACCTGGTCACCGAGGTCGTGACCTGGAGCCCGGAGCTGGAGGAGCTGTTCGGCCTGGCGCCGGGCACGTTCGGCGGCCGCGAATCGTCGTTCCTCGACCTCGTCCATCCTGACGACCGCCCGGCGGTGTCCGAGGCCGTCGCCGACGCGATCGCGAATCACACCGACTACGTCATCCCGTTCCGCTTCCGCCACGCCGATGGGTCATGGCGGTGGATGGACGGCCGCGGTCGGGCGACGTACCTCGGCGACCGGCCGCTGATGCTCTACGGGATCGGGATCGACATCACCGATCGGATGGAGGCCGAGGCGGCGGTCCGGACGAGCGAGGAGCGCCTCCGGATCGCGGCCGAGGTGGCCGACTTCGGCCTGTTCGACCTCGACCTCGTCGACGGCGGGGTCTACTGGTCGCCTGAGTTGCGGAAGATGCTCCTGTGGGGTGAGGACGAGCCGCCGGTTGCGGAGCTCGCACCCATCCACCCCGATGATCGCGAGGAGACGCTCGCTCGCCTCGAGGCGTCACAGGACCCGGCCGGCGACGGAACGTTCGATCACGAGTACCGGATCGTGCGCAGGGACGGGGCCGTGCGCTGGGTGGCGGTCCACGGCCAGACCTTCTTCGATCGGCCGGAGCCGGGCCCGGCTCGGCGCCCGATCCGAGCGGTTGGCGTCGTCAGCGACATCACCGAGCGGAAGCAGACCGACGAGATCCGCGAGGTGTTCCTCGGCATGCTCAGCCACGAGCTGCGAACACCGGTCACGGCGATCTTCGGCGGCAGCCAGCTCCTTCGCCGGCCGCATCTCGACGAGGGAGCCCGGAGCGAGATCGTCGACGACATCATCACCGAGAGCGAGCGCCTCGAGCGGCTCGTCGAGAACCTGCTCGTCGTCGCCCGGGCCGAGGGACACGTCGTCGAAGGCGGCAAGGATCCCGTCCTCATCCGGCCGCTGATCGATCGGATCGTGGCCGACAAGCGACGCCGCTGGCCCGAGGCCCAGGTCGTCGTCGATGCCGCCGCCGGGTTGCCGCCGGCGCGTTGGGACGAGGGCTCATTCGAGCTGGTCCTGCGGAACCTCATCTCGAATGCCATCAAGTACGGCGCCGAGGGCGGCGAAATCCTGGTCCGGGCGTCGGTCGCCGGCGACAACATCGAGATCACCGTTTCAGACGAAGGGCCCGGCCTCCCAGAGGAGGGGGCGGGGCGCCTTTTCGACCTGTTCTATCGGACCGACGACGCGCGGCGGCGGGCGGAGGGCGCGGGGATCGGCCTGTTCGTCGTGCGGGCTCTGGTCGATTCGGCCGGCGGCTCGGCCTGGGCCCGCAACCGACCGACCGGCGGCGCCGAGTTCGGCTTCCGCTTGCCGCCGTTCGTCGAAGACGACGCGCCCGACCAGGTCTGACCCGCCGCCATGGAGCGGATCAGCCGGGTCGTCGGCCCGCTCGCGACGAACGTCCACGTCCTGGCGGACGGGCGCTCACGCGAGGCCATCGCGATCGATACCGCGATCCCGTCGCTCGCCTGGATCTCGGACGAGCTGGCGGCGCGCGGCTGGACCCTCAAGCTGATCATTTCGACCCATGGCCATTGGGACCACTTCGGGGACAACGCAGCCGTCGCTGCCGCCACCGATGCGGACATCGCGGTGCATCCGCTGGACCGCGAGGCGCTGGTCCATCCGGCGCCGCTCTGGGCCCCCTTCGAGATCCCGCCGTCCGTGCCGGCCATGGAGCTGGCCGAAGGCGGGGAGATCCGATTCGGTGAGGTTCGGCTCCGAGTCCTCCACACGCCGGGCCACACGCCGGGCTCCGTTAGCCTCCAGTCGGTCGACGACGGGCTGCTGTTCAGCGGTGACACCCTGTTCGCCGGCGGCTGGGGCCGGATCGACCTGCCGGGCGGGTCGGCCGAGGCGATGGTCGCCTCGCTCGTCCGGCTGTCCGAGCTGGAGGCGCCGATGAGCGTCCTGCCCGGGCATGGCCCGGAGACGACGATCGGCCGCGAGCTGCCCTGGCTGGAGCTGGTCCGCGCCTCGGGCCGTCTCCCCGCATAAGGGCTGTCGCGCCTGACGCGGTTCCGTGCGGGCGTCAGTCGACGGTGAACGCCTTCCGGTACGACACGCCCGTTCGAGCACGACGGAAGCCCATCGCCTCGTACACGCGGAGTGCGCCGGAGAGGTTCTCGGCGTCGACGCCGAGGGCGGCTTCGGCGAGCCCCCGGTCGCGAAAGATCCGGAGCGAGCGCGCGATCAACGCGGAGGCGAGGCCACGCCGGCGCCACGGTCGACGGACGCTGATGTGGTCCAGCCAGCCCCGAGCGACGCCGAGCGCGTCGTTCTCCTCGGCGTAGATGAAGTTCATCGCCGAGCCGGCGACCTCGTCGCCGTCCCACGCGACCTGCCACAGGCGGGTGTCGAGATCGGGGTTCGCAAACCACCCCTCGAAGTCCGCGTCGGTCCGCTCGGCGGGACTCCAGTGGTCGCGGAACGCCTCGGTGTCCGCGTCCCAGATGCGTCGATGGTCCTCCGGGCGGACCGGCCGGACCTCGAGGCCATCCGGCAGCCGCCGGTCCGGAACCGGCTCCGACAGGTCTCGCAGCATCAGGAACCCGTAGCGGACGATCGCGTAGCCCTCGCTCTCGTACAGTGCGACGGCTCCTGTTTGGCCCTCGTCCGGCCACGACTCGAAGGTCCGCGGACCCGTCCGGCCGTCGACGCGCGCGACCTCGACCGAGCGCCGCTCGGTCCACTGGAGGAGCGCCCGTCCGAGACCACGTCTGCGCCAGGCGGGTCGGACCCATCCCTGGATCTCGTGGACGGCGATGCCGTCGCGGGTCCGGACGTCGGTCTGGGCGGCGGCTACTAGCCTGCCGTCGATCTCGACGACGGCGATGTCCCGTCGGGGGTGGAGCTCGTCCGAATGTTCGTGCTCGATCCGGAGGCTGTCCGGCGTCGGGATCCAGTCGACGCCGTCGGCCAGGTGCGCCTCGCGGATCAGACTGGCGAACGCGGCGTAGTCGCGGTCAGGGTCGAACGGACGGAAGCCGAGCCCGGGGATGTCCGGCGCATCGGGGAGCACGACTCCCTGGCGCGTCTGCGCTGTCACTGCCATCCCTCCGGTCCGTACTTCGCGTTCATGAGACGAGTCACGGACTTGCCGATCAGCTTCCACTTGCGGCGCTCCTCGGCCCGGCCGAGCGTGTCGACCCGCCGCTCGTGATGCGCCGCCTCGCGCTGCAGCTTCCGCCAGCTCTCGTGGCGGTCGACCGCCAACCGGCCGTCCGCGAGGGCGGCTGCGATGGCGCACCCCGGCTCACCGCCGTGAGCGCAGTCCCGGAAGCGGCAGCCGGCCGCCAACTCCTCGATGTCACCGAACGACTGGTCCAGACCGTCGGCGTCCCACAGGGCGAGCTCGCGCATCCCCGGCGTGTCCAGGACGAGGCCGCCGTCGGGCAGGAGATGGAGCTGTCGCCGGGTCGTCGTATGTCGTCCGTGCCCGTCATCCTCGCGGATCTCCCGGGTGGCCGCGACCTCCGCCCCGGCGAGCCGGTTCAGCAGCGTCGACTTGCCAACGCCCGACGAGCCGACGAAGGCGACGGTTCGACCCGGCCCGATCCGGGCTCTGACCTCGTCGACGCCGCGACCGTCGACCGAGCTCACGACGATGACGGCAGCGCCGGCCGCGACGCGAGTCACGTCGGCGAGGGCCGCCCCGACGTCGACGTCGGTCTGGAGGTCGGCCTTGGTGAGCAGCACGACCGGCTCCGCGCCACTCTCCCAGGCGATCGCGACGTACCGCTCGAGGCGGCGGAGGTTGAGCTCGGCGTTCAGTGACGCGACGACGAAGACGATGTCGAGGTTGGCGCCGACGACCTGCGCCTCGGTCCGCCGACCGGGCGCCTGCCGGACGAGTGCGGTTCGGCGGGGCAGCAGGGCATGGATGACCGTCTCGCCGACCATGCCGCCCTCGACCGCCACCCAGTCCCCGACCGCCGGGAACGCTGCCGGATCCTCGTCCGCCTGGAATCGGAAGCGGCCGCTCACGGCCGCTCGCTGCTCGCCGGCCTCGCCGACCAGCAGGTACGAGCCGCGATCCTCGGCCACGACGCGCGCCGGCTCACGGCCCAGCGCGGCGTGTTCTGCGTGCGCGTTCTCGATCGCGGTCGTCCAGCCCAGATGGGCCAGGCCGCCGGTCGACGTGGTCATCGAGTGGCCTCCGCATCGTCGGCGACTGCCGGATCGCGATTCATCCGACTCGCTTCAGCTTTCCGGTCCGCTTGGCGTAGCGCTCGGCGCGACCGAACGCCCACAGCCCGAACGGGATGAGGACGGCACCCATCACGACGAGCGGCCAGACATCACCGAGGAGCGCCGTCACCGGCGCGCCGTCGATCAGGCCCTTCCGCACACCGTCCAGGACGTACGTCGCCGGCGACAGGTGCGACAGGACCTGCATCCAGCCGGGCAGGATGTCGATCGAGTAGTAGACCCCACTGACGAGCAGCAGGCACGACTGGAGGACGAACGTCATCTGGGCGCCGCGCTCGACGTACAGCAGCGGGAGGATCGCCGCGATCATCCCGATCCCGACGAAACTGAACGAGCCAAGCAGCATGAAGGCGACGACCGTCAGCGGATTCGCGCCGGTGAAGTCGAGCTGGGGGAAGAACAGGATCAGCACGACGAGGATCACCGCCGTGTGGATCAGCCCGTACAGCATCGCGTACAGGACCGACCCGAGCAGCTGCGACCAGCGCCGGATCGGCGCCATCATCGTGTACTCGAGCGTTCCTTCCCAGCGCTCGACGCTGATCGTCTCGGCGATCCAGCTGAACACTACCGACAGGTAGTTCCAGAAGATCGCCCCGACCATCAACAGGAGCAGCAGGCGGGGGCTGCCCTGGTCGGCGCCGATCAACGAGATGCTGAGTGCGCCCGCCACGGAATAGACCAGGAAGGCGATCTCCCAGCCCCAGTAGCGCCGTGTCAGGAAGAAGTTCCGCTCCATGAAGGCGTACGACGCCTTCAGCTCGTGAGCGAACGTGGTCATCGGAGTTCTCCGAGTGGGTGCGCTGGCCCGACCGCTCACCGCGATCGGGCCAGCTTGTAGGTCGGCTCGCCCGCCAGGCGAATGCCGAAGCGGGCGATCGACGTGCCGACGGCACGCCGGATCGACGTGGCCGGGTGACGGAACCGACGGGCGTTCTCCGCCTGCCGGATCTCCTCCGCGATCAACGCGTTGACCAGCCACAGCCGATCCATCTGGACGTTCTGCATCTTGTTCTCACCTCCTTTCATTCGATGTCGTCGGCCTCGCCCTCTTCGACGTCGTCGTCGAGGGACCGGCCGGTGTGGGTCATGAACACGTCGTGGAGCGTCGCCGGACGACCCATCCGTCGGGCCTCGGCGGCGATCAGCCCGGCCGGGGTGTCCTCGACGACGGTTCGGCCGCCGGCGAGGACGGTGATCGAGTCGCACAGGCGCTCGGCCTCGTCCAGGTCGTGCGTCGTGAGGACGATCGACGCGTCGTGCGTCTCGCGGAGCTCCTCGATGAACGTCTGGACGTCGAGCTTGGAGCGCGGATCGAGGCCGGTCGTCGGCTCGTCGAGGAGGAGAAGCGCGGGGCTCGTCAGCAGGGCTCGCGCGATGGCGACCTTCTGCTGCATGCCCCGGCTCATCTGCTCGATGGGCCGGCCGACCCGCTTCTCGCCGATGCCCAGCCGGCCGAGGATCGCCACGGCCTCTCGCTTGGCCCCTGCCACGTCCAGGCCGTACAGCCGGGCCGCGAACAGGAGATTCTCCATCGGGCTGAGCTTCTTGAAGAAGGCGGCGTCGACGCTGACCCGGTTGATCAGCCGCTTGACCTCCAGCTCGTCACGCTCGATGTCGAAGCCGAACACCGACACCCGGCCGGAGTCCAGGGTCAGGAGACCCGAGACGAGGCGGATGAGCGTCGACTTGCCGGAGCCGTTGGCGCCGAGGATCCCGACGATGTCGCCCCGCTCGAGGCGGAGCGACACGTTCGAGATCGCGACGACGGGCTTGCGCTTCCGGCCGACGACGAACCGCTTCGTGACGCCCTCGACGAGGAGCGCCGGCACGGCCGTGTCGATCGCCGCGGCTTTGCCAGCGCCGCGGAGCGCGTTCGGACGGGCGATCTTCTGTTGTCCGAGAACGGTGGCGGTCACTGCACTGGGCTCCCTGGTTGTCCGCGGTTCGGTCGGTCGCGACGCCCGTCGCGCGGGGCGTGCCTGGTCGGAGGGTCCGGGCCGGAATCGAACGAGCCGCGGACCCGCTTCGATGCTCCGGCGCATCGGGAGGGCTCGCGGCTCGGGTGATGGCTCTCCTCGGAGAGGCATCAAAAAGCCGGGGGCCCATCTGGCCCACGGCTCGTGGTTCGCCTGGAGGGCGGACTTGCCGCCGTCTAGCTAGCTCGAGATGGGCACAGATCTCCCGCCATCGTCGGCGCCGATATGCGCGACGTCGGGCCGGAAGAGCAGGTGATTCATCATTCGGAGTCGTCCTCCGCGAGCGAGATGACGGCGGGCGATCTGCGACGCCGGCGGGCAGTCTACGCGCCGGATCTCCGCGGCGTCAACCGGGCCGAATGACGATGTCGGCAACGCGACAGCGGAACCTGCCCGGCGCGCGCCTCCCTGGCGCGCGCGCCTGCCAGGCGCAGACCCAGGGCTGTCTGTGCAGCGTTCTGCGGAGCCGCGCCTCCCAGGCGCCGATCCCGGACATCCGTGCGTCCGTCGCGCCGAAACGCCGCAGGGGATGTCGGGATTCGCCGCGAGCTCTCCACGGCCGTCGGCAAACCGCGCTTGAGAGGAACGCGCAGCGGGATGGTGTCAGCCGTCGAGAGGAACGCGCAGCGGGATGGTGTCAGCCGTCGATCGACCGCCGGACGATCACCCGTCGAACCGTCGCCTGCGGCGAGTCGATCCGATGGACGACCTCGAAGCCGGCCGCCTCGAACGTCGACAGCAGCCCGGTGTAGCCGAGCGCCGCCGGGACACGACCATCGCCCGGGTCGACCGGGTAGGCCTCGAGGCCGGGCGCGCCGTGGGCCTTCGCGTAGGCGGCCGCGGCATCGAGCAACTGGGTCGTCAGACCGCGGCCGCGCGCGGCCTTCGAGACGACGAAGCAGACGATCGACCAGACCGGCGTGTCGTCGATCTTCGGCCGGACGCGCGAGTTCGTCAGGCGCTCGTAGTCCTCCCGCGGCGCGACGCTGACCCAGCCGACCGCACGGTCGTCGTCGTAGGCGAGCAGTCCCGGCGCCGGGTCGCGGCCTTCGTCGACGAGGCGGCGGAAGCTCTCACGCAGCTCGGCGGCGTTCGTGAAGGACCAGTTCTTCGACCGCAGCCGCCAGTACATGCACCAACAGGTCTTCGGATCTCCGCCTTCTCCGAAGAGCGCCGCGACGTCGTCCCAGCGGTCGGGCGTGAGCGGGACGATCTGCATGCCCGGATCGTAGCGAGCCGATCCGCCAGTGCCTGTCATCATCCGGCGATGGACGACCGGATCGCCTGGCTTCGCGCCGCGACGGCCCCGCCGCGCCGCTCGATCGTCGAGCTCATCGACGGCGGCGTGATCGATGCCGAGCTGGCCGCGCTGGCCTGGTTGCTCGTCGAGGCCCGATTGCCGCTCATCGTGGCGGGGCTCGCCCGGGGCACCGGCAAGACGACGCTCTTCGAGGCCCTCCTCGATTGCCTGCCGCCGACCGTCCGGCGGATCGACCTCGCCGGCGTCGCCGAGGACTTCGCCTGGCTGCCCGAGGCGGAGTCCCTCGGCTGGCGCGCCGAGGGGCCGCCTGCTCCGTCGGCTCCAGGCCGCGCGCTGCCGATCACCCCGGCGTCGGCCTACCTCGTCGCCGCCGAGCTCTCGACGCACCTCCCCGTCTACACGTGGGGAGTTGCCGCCCGGACGCTCGTCCGGGCGGCGTCGATTGGCTATGGCATCGGGGCGACGATGCACGCCGACCGGCTCGAGGACGTCCACGACGACCTGCGGTCGAGGGACGTCGGCTGCACGGACGACGAGCTGTCGTACCTCGGGCTGATCCTCGTCGTCCGACCGGAACGGGCGCCGGACGGCCACGTCCGCCGCCGGGTCGTCGCCGCCCACTACGCGCGCCCCGTCGGACGCGACGAGCATGGTCACGTCCAGCGGCTGCCACCGGCGGTCGTCGCCGCCCGCGACGAGCGGACCGGCCGCCTCGAGCACTTCGCATGGGGCGTGATGCCGGAGCTCGCGATCCGGCTCGGTCGCAAAGCCGGCGACCTGGAGCGCGACCTGGCCGACCGGGCTGCATTGCTCGAACGCCTGGCGGGGGAGGGTGTCGTCGACGTCGACTCGGTGCGTGGCGCGGTCGCGGGCCGCGACCGCGCGCCGCGCCGGGTTCACTGACGGTGCTTCTCGGGATCGACCATGTGGTCCTCGCCTGCTCAGATGTCGACGCGACTGCCGCGACGCTCGAGAGTCGCCTCGGTCTTGCGGCGACTGGTGGGGGACGCCACGACGCCCTCGGCACACTGAACCGCCTGGTCTGGCTCGGCGACGCGTACCTGGAACTGGTCGGCGTCTTCGATGCCGATCTCGCGAGTCGGAGCTGGCTCGGTCGGCCGGTGCTCGCCGCGCTGGCAGGCGGCCACGACGGAGGCCTCGTGACCTGGGCGATCGCCGTCGATGATCTCGACGAGACGCTGCGCTGGGCCCCGCCAGATGCCGAGCTCCGCGGCCCGGATGACGGCGAGCGCCGGCGGCCCGACGGACGTCTCGTCCGATGGCGGTTCGCCCGTCCGGACGAGCTGTCACCGACCGCGCCATTCCTGATCGAGCACGATCGACGCGCCGCCGAATGGTCGCCGGCCGAGCGAGCGGCGCGGGGCCAGCAGCAACACCCGCTCGGAGCGCGCGCACGGCTCGCCGGCCTCGAGGTCGAGACTGCCTCACCGGCAGTCGAAGCCGGTCGTCTGCGGTCCGTCCTCGCCGCAAGCGTCGAGCCTGCCGGCCGTGCCGTCGTCCGGATTCGGCTCGGCGCGCACGAGGTTCGCTTCGCCGCCTCACGCCCCGGGCCGGCCGCAGTCGTCGACGTCATCGCGGACGTGCCGTTGCGCACCCGCGTCACGCGCGTGGGCGACTGTGAGATCCGGCTGCAGGGCCGGCCGGGCGAGGTCGGTGCGCCCCCGCAACCCGACGGCGCCGTCGGCGTTTGACGGCCTCCTGACCCGGTCGTACGCTCGCCGCCCGTGCCTTCCCCGACCGTCGATCCTGCTCGCCGACCGCAGACCCTCGGAGCGCTGCGCGCCGCCGGCTGGACGGGTCGGACCGTCAAGGAGGAGCTCCGGGCGAATCTGCTCGAGCGGCTCGCGGCCGGTCGGCCGATCATGAGCGGCATCGTCGGCTACGACGAGACCGTCCTCCCCGCCATCGAGAACGCGATCGTTGCCGGCCAGGACCTCGTCCTGCTCGGCGAGCGCGGCCAGGCGAAGACGCGACTCGCCCGGCTCCTCGTCGGGCTGCTGGACGAGGCGATCCCCGTGGTCCGCGGCGGCGAGCTCAACGACGACCCGCTGGCGCCGATCAGCCCGAGCGCGGTCGCGATCGTCACCCAGCACGGCGATGACACGCCGATCGACTGGCTGCCGCGCGACCGGCGGTACTCGGAGAAGCTGGCGACGCCGGACATCACGATCGCCGACCTGATCGGCGAGGTCGACCCCATCCGGGTCGCCGAGGGCCGCTACCTGAGCGACGAGCTGACGCTCCACTACGGCCTGATCCCGCGGTCGAATCGCGGGATCTTCGCGATGAACGAGCTGCCTGACCTCGCCGAGCGCATCCAGGTCGGCCTGCTCAACATCCTCGAGGAGCGCGACGTCCAGATCCGCGGCTTCACGGTCCGCCTGCCGCTGGACCTGTTCGTCGTCGCCAGCGCGAACCCCGAGGACTACACGAGCCGCGGCCGGATCATCACCCCGCTCAAGGACCGGCTCGGATCGCAGATCCGGACGCACTATCCGCGGACGCTCGACCACGAGCTCGCGATCGTCCACCAGGAGAAGCAGCGGTTCAGCGGCGACGGCGAGCCGGCGATCGTCGTGCCGGGCTTTATCGAGGAGCTCCTCGCCGAGCTGACCCACCTCGCCCGCCGCTCGCCGGAGATCAGCCAGCGTTCCGGGGTGAGCGTCCGCGTCACCGTCGCGAACGCCGAGGTCCTCGAAGCGGCCGCGTTGCGGCGCGCCGTCCGTCTCGGCGAGGCGGTCGCCGCGCCGCGCGTCTCCGACCTGGGCGCGGTCGTCGCGAGCACGGTCGGCAAGATCGAGCTGGAGTCGGTCGGCGACGACGCCCCCGAGGAGCGTGTCGTCGAACGGCTGATCACGAAGGCACTGTTCGCGACGTTCGGCCGGCGGCTCGACCTCGACGACCTCGACGACGTCGTCCTCGCCTTCGAGGACGGCCTGGTCGTCGAGACCGGCGAGCGCGTGCCATCGCGCGAGTACGTCCGCTGGATGGCCGAGATCCCGGGTCTCCACGCGGCGGTTCGTTCGCTCGGGACGTTCGACGTGACCGACGGCGCGGAGGAGCCAGCCGTCGTCGCCTCCGCGGTCGAGTTCATCCTCGAGGGCCTGCATCTCTCCCGGCGGATCAACAAGGACCGCTCGGGATCCGGCGGCATCGTCTACCGCCGATGAACGCGGGCGCTCGCCCGCGGTGGCGCGCGCCGCGATGACCTCGTCGTTCACGCCGGACCCGCGCGACCTGGAGGCGCCCGGCGCCACGGCGACCGGGCGCGATCCGCTGCTCCACCGCGCCGCCCGCTACGCCCGGTGGGACGGAACGCAGACGATCCCGGCTCTCGACGCCGACGAGATCCTCGAGGCGATGGCCGACGACGTCATGGCCGAAGGCGACCTCGCCGAGGCCCTCCGCCGCCTCATCGAGCGCGGTTGGCGGACGAGCGATCCCACCCGCCACGATCTCGCGGGGCTCAACGAGCTCCGCGAGCGACTGCGGCGTCGGCGCGAGGAGCTTCAGGAGCGGTATCAGCTCCGCGACGTCCTGGCCGACGTCCGGCAGGAGCTCGACGAGATCGTCGCCGAGGAGCGGGCGGGCATCGAGCGCCGCCTCGACGAGGCGGCCAGCCCGCCGGACGGCTCGCCGGCCGACCCGGCGCTGCGGTCGATGCTGCGCGACGCGGCGGCCCGCCGGATCGACCAGCTCGACGCGCTGCCGCGCGACGTCGGCGGCCGGATCCGCCAGCTCGAGGAGTACGACTTCATGGAGCCGGCCGCCCGCGACCGGTTCAACGCGCTGACCGAACGGCTCCGGAAGCAGACGCTGGATCGGTTCGTCGAGGGCCTCTCGGAGGCGATCCAGGGCACCACACCCGAGGACCTCCAGGCGAACCGAGAGATGGTCCGCGACCTGAACCGCCTCCTCGAGGAGCGCCTGGACGGTCGCGAGCCGAGCCAGGACGACGTCGACGAATTCCTCGCGAAGCACGGCCGGTTCTTCCCCGGCGCCCGGACGCTCGACGACATCGTCGCCCAGCTGACGGAGCGGATGGCCGCCATGGCATCGCTCCTCCGGTCGATGACGCCGCAGCAGCGGGCGGAGCTCCAGTCGATGATGGACGCGCTCCTCCGTGATGACCGCCTGCGCTGGGACCTCGCCCGCCTGGCGGCGAACATGGACCAGCTGATGCCCGACGGGCTCGGCGAGGGCTACGAGTTCCGGGGCGACCAGCCGCTCGGCCTCGAGCCGGCGCTGGACCGGATCGGCCAGCTCCAGGCGCTCGACGCGCTCGAGGACCAGCTCAACGCCGTCGAGTCGCCGGCCGATCTCGGCGGCCTCGATCAGGACGACGTCCGCGAGCTCCTCGGACCGGAGTCGGCTCGCGATCTCGCCGCGCTCGACGAGATGGCCCGCCGACTGGAGGAGGCGGGCTACCTCTCGCGCAAGGGCGACCGGCTGGAGCTCACTCCGCGCGGCAGCCGGCGGATCGGGCAGAAGGTCCTCGATGACCTGTTCGCCCGCCTGTCGCGGGACGCATTCGGTGGCCATCGGATCGACCGCATGGGCCGGGGAGGGGAGCGGGAGGAGACGACGAAGCCCTACGAGTTCGGCGATCCCTTCCACCTCGACATCCGCGGCACGATCGAGAACGCGTTACGCCGGCCCGAGAACGCGCCCGCGGAGCGGCTCGCACGTGGCGAGCCAGGAGTGCGCCTGTCACCCGCCGACTTCGAGGTCTTCCGGACCGAGCAGCTGACGCGGTCCTCCACCGTGCTCCTCGTCGACATGAGCCGGTCGATGCTCCTCCGCGGCTGCTTCGTCGCCGCGAAGAAGGTCGCGGTGGCCCTGGACACGCTCATCCGGACGCAGTTCCCGCACGACGACCTGTCGGTGATCGGCTTCGCCTACTACGCCCGCGAGCTGCGTCCGGAGGCGCTGGCGGAGCTGACCTGGCACGGCTATGAGTACGGGACGAACCTCCAGCACGGCCTGATGCTGGCCCGCCGGATCCTCAACCGGCAGCACGGCGGCGACCGCCAGGTCGTCGTCATCACCGACGGCGAGCCGACCGCCCACTTCGAGAACGGGCAGGTCGAGTTCAGCTACCCGCCGACCCGCCGAACGATCCAGGAGACGCTCCGCGAGGTCCAGCGCTGCACGCGCGACGGGATCACGATCAACACGTTCATGCTGGAGCGGTCGCGGGCCCTGGCAGAGTTCGTGGCTCTCGTCACGCGGATGAACCGTGGCCGCGCGTTCTACGCGACGCCGGAGCGCCTCGGCGAGTACGTCCTGGTGGACTTCGTGGCGAACCGGACGCGCGGATTGGGGTAACGCGGGAGATTCACGCGACTATGCTGTCGGCCAATCGCTCGCCGGCCACCGTCAGCAGAGGGTCCCCATGAACATCTGGATCGCGATCTTCCTGTTCCTCCACGTGATGGGGGCGATCGTCGCGTTCGGGCCGAACTACAGCTTCCCGATCATCGGGGCCATGGCGGGCAAGGAGCCGCAGCACGCGAACTTCGCGTCGCGAGTCAACGAAGCCATCACCAATCAGCGGATCATCCCGTTGGCGATCTTCCAGGGGATCACGGGCCTCGTCCTGATCTGGCTGACGGGCATGAACCCGTTCACACAACTCTGGCTCGGCCTTGGGATCGTCCTGTACGTCATCGCGCTGGGATACGCGCTGTTCGTCCAGGCTCCGACGGGCAAGCTGATCGTGGAGCTCAGCTCGAGCCCGCCGCCGCCGGGCGCGTCAGGCCCACCGCCGGAGCTCATGGCCGCGGTCAAGAGGGCTCGGCAGGGCGGGGCGTTCCTCGGGGTCACGATCCTCGTGATCGTCATCCTGATGGTGACCAAGCCGACGCTCTGAGCCGCGGGAGACGAGCGGCCTCGCGGGCTACCATGACGCCATGCCGCACGTCGCCGAATCCGTCTCCGACCTGATCGACCGTCTTGGCGGCACCGCCCACGTCGAGGACGAAGGCCTCGTCGTCGATGACGAGGAGGCGTTCCGGCGCGACACCACCCGCGACCTGGCGTGGACGGCGGCGTTCGGCACCGATGAGACGACGGTCGCCGCCGGCCAGTGGCTGATCCACGAGGCCGCTCGGGCCCTCGGAGCCCACAGCGCCAGCATCCACGAGCTGTACATGGCTCGGGCCCGCGGCGACGTCCACGGCTTCACCGTGCCCGCGATCAACATCCGCGCCCAGACGTTCGACATGGCGCGGACGGTCTACGAGGCGGCCGATGCGGCCGACGTCGGGGCGGTCATCGTCGAGCTCGCCCGGAGCGAGCAGACCTACACCTACCAGCGGCCGATCGACTACGCGACGGCGGTTCTCGCGGGCGCCGTCGCCGCAGGCTGGCGTGGCCCGGTCTTCCTCCAGGGGGATCATTATCAGTTCAACGCCAAGAAGTACGCGGCCGACCCGGAGGCGATGACCGAGGAGATCCGCCGGGCCTGCCGGCTCGCGATCGACGCCGGCTACCGGAACATCGACATTGACAGCTCGACCCTCGTCGACCTGTCGGAGCCGACCCGGGACGCCCAGCAGCACGAGAACTACGTCCGCGCCGCCGAGCTGACCGCGCTCATCCGGTCCCTCGAGAGTGACGGCGTGACGATCAGCGTCGGCGGCGAGATCGGCGAGGTCGGCAAGGAGAACTCGAACGAGGAGGAGCTCGTCGCCTACCTCGACGGCTATCGGGC
>VBFG01000126.1 GCA_005882635.1 Chloroflexota bacterium
GACCGTGCCCCACCTCCTCGGCTATCTCGCCTCTCACGAGATCGAGCTGGGCAACCTGGACCGCGCGGCGTCTCTGGCTGCCGAGAGCCTGGACCTGGTGCCCCAGACCGGACAGGACATCGCCATCGGGGATGCGCAGCTCGCCCTGCTGCGGATTGGCCTCCTTCGGGGCGACGTCGACGTCGCCGACCGGGTCAAGGCCGCGGAGGCCGACCGCCTGTCGGGCCTGAGCCGGCCCTGGCTCCGGCGCCAGGCGTTGGCCACCCTCGCCCTGTCTGACCTGTCGCACGGCGACCCCCGCGCCGCGTTCGACCGGCTGGCCGCGCTTGACGCGATCCCCGGAACGCCGAGCGTGACGCTTGCTCGCGAGCTCGCGCTGCTCCGGGTCGAGGCACTGATCGGCCTCGGTCGAACCCAGGAGGCCCGAGCCGTGTTGGCGCCGGTTCGCGCGGCCACGACGCACGGCGACGAACCTCTGGAGCAGGCCGAAGCCCTGCGCTGCGAGGCGTTGCTCCTGGCCGCCGAAGGCGACGCCGTCAGTGCACTCGAGCCGATCCAGAGCTCACTCGCGATCCTGGGCCGCCTCGGCCTGCCGTTTCAGATGGGCCGAGCACTGCTGGTCTCGGGCGAGGTGCATCGCCGAGCCCGTCAGAAGGCCGCGGCGCGGCGCGAGTTCGAGGCCGCGGGCGCCATCTTCGACCGGCTGGGGGCAAGGCCGTGGCTCGAACGCGCGCGGGCGGAGCTCGGACGGACGGCCCGCATCCGGGAACGGCCGACGGGAATGACGGATACCGAGCGACAGATCGCCGACCTGGTGGCGCTCGGCCGCTCGAACCGGGAGATCGCGGGATCGTTGTTCCTGAGCGTCCATACCGTCGAGGCGCACCTGACCCGGATCTACCGGGAGCTGGGGATCCAGTCGCGGACGGAGCTCGCCGGCGTGGTCCTTGCCGGGACCCCCGGCGAGACGGCGACGGCACCGGGGGAACCCTCGTCCCGCTGACCACTGAGCCCGCAAGGCATAGGGATTTCCGCGATTTCGACTTCCCTGGTCGAGACCGACGATCCGGTCACGAACACGGCGATCGCCCAGCAGCCCGACGGGCGCGGATCGACCGGACGGATCGGAGATCGAGATGGCTCAGTTCGAACGGACCTCACCGAGGATCACCCTCGGCGCCACGGCGGCGGTCGCCTTCGCGGCATCCATCATCGGCGGCGCCGTGGTGTCGGTCGTCGCCCCGCGCATCGCACCGCTCGCGCTTCCGCTGAACCAGGCAGCGGGCCAGGCGCTCTCGCAGGCCAATGGCCCTGTTCAGGCTGCGCACCTCCGCGCGGTCATGAGCGATGCCGCTGCCTGGGAGGCCCAGCGCGCCCAACAGGCGGGTGGCTATCTCGCCTCTACCCAGGCCCTCAAGGCCGAACACCTCCAGGCCGTGTTGAACCAAGCCGCCGCGTGGGAGATGCAGCGGCGCGAACAGGCGGGCGGCTCGGGCGCCACGAGCGAGGCTCTCATCCAGGCCGGCCGGGACTGGGAGGCCCGCGAACTGCAGATCGGCGGCGGCTACCTTCCCCGCTGATCCGTCGCCGGCGGACATTCGAGGCCCCGACCGTGCCGGTTGGGGCCTCGGCATTTCATCCGCGGGGCGGGACGCCACACCGCGGAATCGGCCGATGCCTACGATGGGTCGGTGGCCGCGCCCCTGACGATCCTGTTCATGCCCGAGTCGGCGTACGGCCCGACGAACAACTGCGTCGGGATCGGGGACGTTCTCCGGAGGCGCGGCCACAGGGTCGTATTCGCGGCGGAGGCCTCGTGGGCCGGACGCCTCGAGCCGCTCGGCTTCGTCGAGGACCTCGTGAATCTGGCTCCGCCGTCGCCCCCGGACGCGCCGGCCCAGGACGCCGGCCAGTTCTGGAAGGACTTCATCCGCGACACCGCGCCGGAATTCCGGAAGCCGACGGTCGAGCAGCTGGCGACCTTCATGCAGCCGACCTGGCAGGCGCTGATCGATGGCGCCCGCTACTGCGAGCCGCACCTCCGCGAGATCGTCGCCCGCCAAGCGCCCGACGTGATCGTCGAGGACAACGTCGTCGCGTTTCCTGCGCTGCAGACCGCGGGCAAGCCCTTTGTCCGGATCGTGTCGTGCAATCCGCTCGAGATCCGCGGGCCGGACATCCCGCCGCCCTACTCGGGCCTCCCATCCGATGACCGGACCGAGTGGGAGGCGTTCCACGAGGAGTACGACCGGACGCACCGGCCGACCTGGGAGGACTTCGACGGGTGGTGCCGCGAGAACGGGACCCGGCCCCTCCCCGAGCTCGAGTTCATGCACACGTCGCCCGACCTGAACCTGTACGTCTACCCGGACCAGGTCGACTACACCGACCGCCGGCCGCTCGACCCCGATCTCTGGCGACGGCTCGACTCGTCCGTCCGAGCAACCGACGCCGCCTTCGAGCTGCCGGCCGTGGCTGCCGACCGACCACCCGGATCTGCGCTGATCTACCTCTCGCTCGGGTCGCTCGGCAGCGCCGACGTCGACCTGATGCGGCGCCTGGTCGCGGTGCTGGCCGACACGCCCCACCGCTTCATCGTCTCGAAGGGGCCCCAGCACGACCAGTACGAGCTCGCGCCGAACATGTGGGGCGCGGAGTTCCTGCCGCAGACGACGATCATCCCGCTCGTCGAGCTCGTCATCACCCACGGCGGCAACAACACGACCACGGAGGCATTCCACTTCGGCAAGCCGATGATCGTCCTCCCGCTCTTCTGGGACCAGTACGACAACGCCCAGCGGGTCGACGAGACCGGGTTCGGCCGGCGCCTCGCGACGTACGCGTTTGCCGACGATGAGCTCCGTCGGGCCATCGACGAGCTGCTCGCCGATGTCGAGCTGCGGACGCGTCTGGCGGGGGTCGGGGCGGAGATCCGGGCCCGGGACGGCGTCGGGCGAGCCGCGCTCGCGATCGAGGAGGTCGGCCTGGCCGCTCGCTGAGCGCCACGTTCATCGTTGAGTCTCGGGTGACTCGGATTGTCCGCCAGCGCGCTTGCCACCTTGTCCGATCGGTAAATTCCCGCACGCCCGGGAGCGTGCCGGCTGCCGATGTCGAGTCTGGTGAGACTCAATCCCTGACAGCCCAACCGTCGGCATCGGCGGCCCGCCGGAAGGGCGCGGCCGCTAGCGACGACCACGCTGCGGGCCGATCGTCACCGTGACGACGCCGGCGCGCTCCGGCCGCTCGAATTCGAAGGCCAGCCCGGCTGCCCGGGCGTGGGCCAGCCCGACCGCTGCCACGGTCTCGACGAAGGGCACCGCCGTGAGACGGACACGGCGTGCGGCATGACGGACGACGAGGGCGATGGCGGCGTCGATCTCGGCGAGGGCGGCCGCGCCGAGATCGTCGGGGGAGATGGCGCCGGCGTCGGAGCGCGGAAAGGCGATGACCGTGGGGCTGTCCACGTCTCCACCGTAGGCAGCAGCCCAAGAGGCAGAGGGGGTCCAATGCTGTCGGAACGCTCAACAAGCACTCAAACCGGCGAGCCGTCACTCACACCGGCCGTCATTCATGCGTCCGGGTCGGGCGCCTCCGCGACGCGATAACCGACGCCGGGCTCGGCGACGATCAGGTCGGCCATCGTTCCGTCGCGATCAGCAGCGGCGAGCTTGCGGCGGAGCCGCGAGACGTAGACGTGGAGGTAGTGGCCCTCATCCGCGTAGGCCGTTCCCCAGACGGCGCGAAGGAGCCTGGCCTTCGTCAGGAGGCGGCCGGGCTGTGCGAGCATCGTCCGCAGGAGCTCGTACTCGCGCGGCGTCAGGTCGAGCAGTTGGTCGTCGACCGTCGCGATCCGCCGCGTGACGTCGATCTGGAGCGAGCCGTGCCGGATCGTCCCGGTCGGGTCCGCGTTCGGACCGGCCGTCCGCCGGAGGAGCGCCGCGACACGGGCGCGGAGCTCGGCGAGGCCGAACGGCTTCGTGACGTAGTCGTCGGCGCCGGCCTCCAGGGCCGCCACCTTGTCCGGCTCGGCGCCGCGTGCGGACAGGACGAGGATCGGCGTCGTCGCCTCCCGGCGGACGCGCCGGATGATCGTCGTGCCCTCGGCGTCCGGGAGCCCGAGGTCGAGCAGGATCACGTCCGGCCGCTCGGCGTCCCAGCGGCGGATCGCCTCAGCGGCGTCGGGTGCCTCGGCGATCCGGTAGCCGTGTGCCGCCAGGTTCGCGGCGACGGAGCGGCGCATCGCCTCGTCGTCCTCGACGAGGAGCAGGTGGGCGCCGGTCGCCCCACCCGATGCCGGGGCTCGGGTCGGAGTCGTGCGCGCGGGCCCCGTCATCTGCCGGCGGGCGCCGGCGTCGCGTCAGTCGGCTGCGTCGCTGCCGCCGGCCCGCCTGTCGGCGTCGCCGGCTCGCCCGGGGCCGTGCCGGCCGCCGGCAGCTCCACCGTGATCCGCAGCCCGCCCAGCGGGCTCGGCGAGGCCGAGACCGAGCCGCCCATCGCCTCGACCATGCCGCGAACGATCGCGAGCCCGAGGCCGAGGCCCGGCCGCGACCCCTGGCTGGTCGACGGCAGCGGCTGGAACTTCGTGAACAGTCGCTCGCGCGCGGCCGGCGCGAGGCCGGGACCGCCGTCGTCGACCGTCAGGCTGACCCGACCGGCGTCCGCCGTCGCGCCGATCGCCAGCGGCGCGGGCGCCGGCGCATGCCGGCCGACGTTCTCGACGAGGTTCGCGACCAGCCCGTCGAGCAGGACGGCGTCGGCGCGGACGGGCGGCAGCTCGTCGGGGATCGCAAGGCTGATCGGTCGATTGCCGAGGACCGGCCGCAGTCGGTCGACGACTGCGGCGACGGCGTCCCCGAGCACCAGCGGCTCCACGTCGACGCGGAGCGAGCCCGCCTCGATCCGGCTCAGGTCGAGGACCTCGCGGACGAGCCGGTCGAGCCGGTCGGCCTCGACATCGATGGCCGCTGCGGTGCTCCGCGCGGACGTCTCGTCGACGGCGACGTCGGGGTCGACGAGCGAGCCGGCCGCCGCCCGGATGCTGGCCAGGGGAGTCCGCAGGTCGTGCGACACGGCGTCGAGCAGCGCGCTCTTCAGCGCGTCCGCTCGCCGGGCGATCTCGGCCTCCGTCGCCTCGCGCCGGAGGTCGTCCCGGCGGATGGCCAGCGAGAGCTGGTCGGCGGCCAGCGAGAGCAGCCGGGTCGTGACCCGGTCCGCGTCGCGGGCACCGCCCGCGAGCGTCGCCTTCAGCGCGCCGACGGCGGTCCCGTCGGCCTCCATCCGGACCCGCAGGACGGGGACGCCGCTGCCCCGAGCCAGCCGGAGCCCGGGCTCATGCGACACGACCCAGTGGGCCGGGCTGTCGCCGGGTGCACGCACGAGGGACGTGACGAACGACGATGCGGGCAATGGCTGGGGGGCGCCGGTGTCGGCGACGGTTCGATGCTGCCCGGCTCGGTCGCGGACGATCCAGACCCGATCCAGCGGCGCGTCTGCCACGAGGCGCTCGGCGACCAGCGGCGCCGCTGCTTCGATGTCCGGTTCGGTGGCGAGGATCCGGCTGATCGCGAACAGGGCCGTCGACTCGGCCGCCCGGCGAGACGCCTCCTCGGCCCGGTTCCGGCCGAGCGCCGACAGGCGACCGACGATCACCGCGAGCACGAGGAACAGGACGAGATCGAGCCACTCCTGCGGGTTGCTCACGAAGACCGTGAAGGTCGGCTGGGTGAACAGCAGATCGTAGATGAGGAACGACCCGATGGCCGTCGCGATGGCCGGCCACGTCCCGATCAGGGATCCAGCGATCACCACCGCCACGAAGTAGACCGGCGAGGCGTCGGTCAGGCCGATCGCCGGCGACTCGAGCAGCGCGACGGCAGCCGTCGACAGGGCGAGGACGATGGCGACCGTGGGCAGCGACCGGACGATGGCGGCGCCGGTCGGACGCCGGATCTGGCGGTCGAAGCGGAGGCGCTGGAGCACGGCCCAAGGGTAGGCCGCTGCTCAACCCCCGGCGCATCGGAGACCGGCCGTTCCGCGGCTCAGCTCAATCGCAAGAGCCGTGTTATCAGCCCACTGGCGCGGCTAGTTCCCGCGGAACCGCGGCTGCCGGCGCTCGAGGAACGCCTGAATTCCCTCGGCGTGGTCGGCGGTCGCGCCGGCCTGGCCCTGCATCTCGGCCTCGGCCCCGAGCTGCTGGGCCAGATCGTGATCCCACGCGGTCTCGAGCGCCCGCTTCGTCAGAGCCAGGGCGAGCGGCGCGCCGTCGGCGAGCCGGCGGGCGAGCGCCTGGGCCTCGCCGACGAGCTGATCGGCGGGGACGACCCGGGCGACCAGCCCGAACCGCTCGGCGTCGGCGGCCGACAGCGGGTCGGTCGTCAGCGCCACCTCGGCCGCCTTCGATGCGCCGATCAGCCGTGGCAGCAGCCACGTGGCGCCCGAATCCGGGATCAGCCCGACCCGCCCGAAGGCGAGGAGGAAGCTCGCGCCCTCCGCCGCGATCCGGATGTCGCAGGCGAAGGCGAGTGACGCGCCGGCCCCGGCCGCGACCCCGTTGATGGCACCGACGATCGGCTTCGGATTCGTCCGCATCGCGAATCTCGTCCTCGAGCGGCAGGGCATCCGGCCCGAGCCGCTCGCGCAGGTCCTGGCCCGCGCAGAACGCCCGGCCCGCCCCCGTCAGCACGATCGCCCGCACGGCATCGTCCGCGGCCAGCCGCTCGAATGCCGCTCGCAGGTCCTCTTTCAGCGGGACCGTGAGGGCGTTGAGGGCGTCGGGTCGGTCGAGGGTGATCGTCGCGACGGCGCCCGCCGTCTCGACCCGTAGGTCAGCCACCGACGGGCTCGTTCTCAGGCCGGAGTCGCGAGTCCGCGTGCCTCGACGAGGCGCCCGTCGACGAGCTCGAACACCCGCCGGTCGACCGGCTCGTCCGCCCCACCGGAGCTCTCGACGACGAACTCGGCGAACAGGGCGGCGAACTCCTCGTCGTCGGGTCGAAGGGCACCAGCGACCAGCAGATGACGCTCGGGCAGGCCGACGAGGACTCGGCCGGTCGAGCCGAGCTCGGCCGCGAGCTTGTCGACCACCTCCGGGAGGAGGATCCGCGCGGCATCCCAGCCGTCGCCGGTGTCGCTGGAGATCAGGCGACGCTCGCCGGACACCTCGTCGGTCCAGGCGGCTCCGGTCGACCACGACGCGAGGTTCTGCATTGCGGCTTCCTGGATCTTCTCGGGCGTCACGCCCCACGACAGGAGGTGGTCGCCGTTCACGATCACATCGAAGCCGCCGGCGTGGAGCGCGTAGACGACGGCCAGTCCGCTCGGCCCCTCGTCGACGAGAGGCTGGGAGTGGCCGCGTGCGGCGTCGGCCGCCAGCGCGGCAGCGTCGATCTCGGCCACGATCAGGCCCTGCGCGCCCGGCGGGCGAAGCAGCGGGAAGATGATCGCCGACGCTGCCGCCCAGTCGTGCTCGGGCGACTCGGCCGCAGAAGAAGCGGTGCGCTCCGGCGCCGGAACATGGCCGGACACGGGCGCCGAGGCGTCGATCTGGCCGAGGATGTCCGGCGCGCTGTCGCGGAGACCCCCCGGCGGCTCGTCGCCCAGGTCCCGGGCAAGGTCCCGGCCGAAATCGCTCGCCTCCCTGGTGTCACGTTCCATCGGTCAGCGTCCCTTCCATCCCGGTCGGCGCTTCTCGGCGAAGGCCGCCATCCCTTCTGTCTGGTCCTCAGTCGCGAACAACGCGAAGAACGCCCGCCGCTCGTGGCGCAATCCCGCCGACAGCGGGAGCTCCTCCGCCAGCCTGACGGCCTCCTTGGCCGCGAGGACCGCGACCGGCGGCTGGGCGGCGATCGTTCGGGCGAGGTCGAGGGCCGCGGTCAGGGTTTCCTCGGAGGCGACGACGCGACTCACGAGCCCCATCGTCTCTGCCTCGCGGGCGGTGATCGTCCGCCCGGTCAGGACGAGGTCCATCGCCCGGGCCCGGCCGATCGCCCGGGTCAGCCGCTGGGTCCCGCCGGCGCCGGGCATCACCCCGAGGTTGATCTCGGGCTGACCGAAGCGGGCGTCCTCGCCGGCCACGATCAGGTCGCAGGTCATGGCCAGCTCGCAGCCACCGCCGAGGGCGAAGCCGCGGACGGCCGCGACGACCGGGGTCCGGACGGCGGCGATCCGCTCCCAGACCGCGAAACGGTCGTCGACGAGGAGGGTGACCGGGGTCTGGCGGGCCAGCTCGCGGATGTCCGCGCCGGCAGCGAATGCGCGATCCCCCGACCCGGTGACGACGATCGCGCGGCAGGACCGGTCGGCGTCGAGGACGGCCAGCGCATCCGCCAGCTCATCCAGCAGGTCGAAGCTGAGGGCGTTGAGGACGTCGGGTCGCTCGAGCGTGACGAGGGCGACGCCCTCAACGGGACCGTCGGAGCTCGCGGCGGGGAATTGGACGCTGACGAGATGGCGGTCGGCCAGCTGGTCCGTCGCGGTCGGGGCGGTCTGGGTCAACGCGGTCCTCCGAGTGGCGCTCACAGTAGCAGCGGCCCGCAACCGCGGAACGGCTGTTGGGCGCGCTCGGCGGTCATTCAGACCCGTCGTCATCCTCGAGGACCAGGAGCGTCGAGAGACCCGGCGCGATCTCCCGGAGGTTGCGCCCCGCCTGGCGCATCGCGTCCGAGGCGAGGCCGGCATCGAGTGACTCGCGGTCGTCGAAGTCCATGGACGTGATCATCACGAGGTCCGTCTCGGCGCCGAGCGCCTCGTTCACCCGCTGGACCCGGGTCGCCCGAAGACCCGGCGTGCCGGCGACGAGCGGGAGGTGCTCGCCGCGATAGCGGCGCAGGAACGTCGCGAGCGCGTCGGCGCCGCCGTCCGGGCGGCGGTACAGGGCGAGGAGCGTCGTCATCGTGCCTCCTTCGTCAGCGGCTGGAATCGGCCAGCCAGTCCTGATCGGAGCCGTCGCTCGCCGGCGGCTCGCCGGCGAGCGGGTTTCCCTCCGGCTGTCGCCGGAGGACGGCGGGGGTGCTCGTCAGGCGAGTGGCGCCCGCCTCGTCGCCCGCGGCCACGGCGGCCTCCGAGCGTCGCCGCGCTGTCTCCTCGGTCGCCCGGTAGAAGCCGGCGAGTGCCTCGTTGAACAGGCTCGGCTTCCGCGACATGACCTCGTGGCCGCAGTCGGGCGCGACGAACAGGCGGCCGTCGGGCAGCTGGCGGCGGATCCCGGAGGCGTGCTCGACGGGCACGAATGGATCTCGATCGCCACACGCGACGAGGGCCGGTGGGTCGATCCGGTGGAGATCCCGCGGCGACAGCAGGGGCTGGACGGCGATGTCCGCCGCGATGGCCGGCAGGAGTCGACGCCAGGCGCCCTCGCCCTGACCGGCGTCGTGGCGCCGACTGAGGCGCGCCGCCCACGCGGGATCCTCGCGGTCCGCACGCGCCGGGTCCATGAGCCGGCGGCCGACCGACGCCCGCGGCTCGCGCTCCGTCGTGATGCCGACGACGACGATCGTCCGGAGGCGCTCCGGCTGGCGCACGGCGAACTGGAGCGCGGTCATCGCGCCCATCGAGAACCCGATCAGGTGGAACGTCTCGAGACCCAGCCCGTCGACGAACCCGGCCAGGTCGTCGACCAGCGAGTCGTAGCGGAAGCCCTTCGCGGCGTCCCACCGCGTCCCGCCGTGGCCGCGGGCATCGGGCAGGTAGCAGAGGAAGGCCTTCGAGAACAGCGGGATCTGGGCGGCGAAGTCCTCACGGCCGATCGATGTCGCGCCGTGGAGCATGACGAGCGGCGGTCCACCGCCGTGGACCTCGTAGGCGATGTCGATGCCGTTGGCCGGGATCGTCGGCACGAGCCGCGGTCCTCCTTCCTCCGTCGGGAGGCAGTCTAGGGGCGGGCCCCGGCGACCGCCGCAGACGTCGGCCTTGATGACGAACGAGCCCGCCTACAATCGGCCGATGACGACGGAGCCACGGCCGGCGACCCGGGTGGAGCGCGATTCGATGGGCGACATGGAGGTCCCGGCCGAGGCGCTGTACGGTGCCTCGACCCAACGCGCGGTCCTCAACTTCCCGATCTCCGGCCAGCGCTTCCCGCGGGCCTTCATCCGGGCGCTGGCCCTGATCAAGCTCGCGGCGGCCGAGACGAACGCGGCGCTGGGCCTCCTCGACGCGGACGTAGCCCAGGCGATCGCGGCCGCCGCCCGGGAGGTCGCCGACGGCGCCCGCGACGAGCAGTTCCCGATCGACGTCTACCAGACGGGCTCGGGCACGTCCACCAACACGAACATGAACGAGGTGGTCGCGAACCTCGCTTCGCGGGGCCTCGGCGGCAGGAAGGTCCACCCCAACGACGACGTGAACAAGTGCCAGTCGTCGAACGACACGATCCCGACGGCGCTCCAGCTGTCGGCGGCCATGTCGATCGAGGAAGCCTTGCTGCCGGCGCTCGACGCCCTCCGGGCGGCGCTCGATGCCAAGGCCGACGACCTCTGGCCGGTCGTCAAGACGGGGCGGACGCACCTCCAGGACGCCACCCCCATCCGCCTCGGCCAGGAGTTCCGTGGCTACGCCGGCCAGGTGGATGAGTCGATCCGGCGGGCCCGCGCCGCCCAGGCCGAGCTGTGCGCCGTGCCGCTCGGCGGGACCGCCGTCGGGACCGGCATCAACGCCCATCCGGACTACGCCGCGGGGGCGACCCGCCGGCTCGCGTCGCTGACCGGGCTCGACGTCCGCGAGACGACGAACCACTTCCACGCCCAGGCGTCGCTCGATGCCGCGATCGCGGCCCACGGCGCGATCCGGACGATCGCGCTGTCCCTGTGGAAGATCGGCTCGGACGTCCGGCTCATGGCGATGGGCCCCCGGGCGGGCCTGGCCGAGATCGCCCTGCCGGAGACCCAGCCCGGCTCGTCCATCATGCCCGGCAAGGTGAACCCGGTCATCGTCGAGAGCCTGACGATGGTCGTCGCCCGGGTCGTCGGCAACGACACCACGATCTCGTTTGCCCAGACCGGCTCGCTGCTCGAGCTCAACGTGATGCTCCCGATCACGGCGGTCGCCCTGCTCGAATCGATCGACCTGCTCGCCGCCGCCGCCCGCAACTTCGCCGATCGGTGCGTCGCCGGGATCGTCGCGACCGACCGCGGGCCGGCCCTCGTCGAGCAAGGGCTGATGCTCGCGACCGCGCTCGCCCCCGAGATCGGCTACGACGCGGCCGCCGCGCTCGCCAAGGAGGCGTTCAAGACGGGTCGCACGATCCGCGACCTGGCCGCCGAACGCGGCATCGCGGCGGACCGCCTGGACGAGCTGCTGGACCCGGCAGCGATGACCGAGCCCGGGCTCGGCGGCGGTCCGGCGGGCGGCTGACGCTCAGGCGATCCGGGGCCACGACGGATCGATCGGATCGCCCACGCGGATGAGGAGGCTCCCGGCGATCGTCCAGGCCAGCCCATACGCCAGCCATGCGACCGGCCATCCGAAGAGCATCGTCGCCGAGGCGACGGCGATCACAGCTCCGACCGCGAGATCGTCCGTCCGGACCATGGCCAGACCCACGAGGACGGCACCGCCGAGCCCGACCGCCTGGCCGACCACGATCGCGACACCCGGTGTGGGGCCGATGACCGAAGCGCCGAGCGCCACCGCCCATGCTCCCTGGCCGGCGATCGCGACCAGGGCGGCCGCGGCCCCGAGGCGCCCGAGGCGATCGCGTTGCCGCGCCCAGCAGCCGAGGATGGCGATCAGCCCGAATGCGATCGCGGCAACGTTCATCGGCAGGACGTCGATCAGGTAACCGGGCCAGTCGGGCGGTGTCGCCTGCCCGACGACCGCCACGCCGGCGATGGTCCACAGGCCTCCGCCGACGAGCGCCGCCGGGCCGGCGACCCGCGTGCTCGCCTGGAACCAGGCGTCGAGAGCGCCCCGCGCGAGGTCAAGCTGTGCGCGCGCGCCGAGGTTGGCGTCCTCCAGGAGCGCCAGCATCTCCGGCTCGTAGCGGCGGCGCCACGAGGTCGGATACAGCCGCAGGATCGAACCGCCTCGAGGCCCGCGACGGCCGTTCATCCGACGCAGCCGTTCGGCACGCGCGGCGGGATCAGGCCGGGCTGGCCGAGCACCACGGGCAGCGGCCCGAGGACGACCCTCGACGTGTCGACCGTCAGCACGCCGGCGCCATCCACCTCGATCGGGAAGCGATCCATGCCATGCGGCGCCGGCCCGTACAGCACGCCGTCGGCCTTGGTCCCCAGCCGGTCGTACCGCGACTGGTGGCAGGGGCAGCGGAACCAGAAGTCCTCGACGCACGGGTTTGGACGGCAGCCGAGATGCGGGCATCGTTGCGACAGGGCTCGAACGTTGAGGGTGCGGCCGTCGCCGGTCGGGTCGGCGCCCGCGAGCCAGCCGCCCTTCGCAGGATCGATGGTCATCACGAACGCGTGGGCGTCCGCGACATACGCCGGGAAACCGTCGACGATGGGCAGCGACCCGTTCCGCGCGATCAGGTCGCCGAGCGACCCGACCCGGACGCGGGCGGAGGCGCGGGTCGTCTTCGGCCACACGAAGCTGACCATCCCGAGGAGGCCCTCGGCGGCGGCGAGAGCGACGCCCAGCCCGAGAGAGCGCCGGAGCAGCGTCCGCCGCGACAGACCGGTCGTCGGCCGGCCACGCAAGGCCTTGATCGCAGGAGCTGCGGTCGGGCCGCCGAACTCAGGAACCTGGGGCGAACGGCCGACGCTCATGGAGGGCCGTCATCGCGCGGTCGATGCGGACCGTGTCAGGGCGGGGAGGCGACGGCCGACGACCACTCCGGCGAGGGCCCAGGCGAGCCCCACTGGGACGAGCAGCAGGGCTCGCTCGTCCTCGGTGTTGAAGGACGGCAGGGTGATCCCGATCGCCATGAACAGGATCCCGACGGGCCCGCTGGCGGCCAGCCGGATGAGGCCCAGGATCACGCATGCGATCGCGTACGCGAGGAAGCCGACGATGAGGATCGGCCACCCCGCCAACGTGAGCAGCCCGCCGAGCAACATGGTTGTTGCCGGGATGACGGTGCGCCGACCCCGGGCTCCCAGGACGGCGGAGATTCCCGTCACGATGAGTCCGACGATGAGGAGGGCCCCCGCGACCCCGGTCTCCTTGTACCCGACGGTGGCATTCAACGGCGTTGCGTTCATCGAAAGCCCGGCGGCCGCGAGCAGCAGGCCGCCAAGGATGCTCGAGCCGGCGACGACGAGCCGCTCGGCACCGCCTGCGCCGTCCGCGGCGGTTGACGCCGGCGCCGCCACCTGGGGATGGAGCCAGGCATCGGTCGCGCCGCGGACGAGGTCGAAGCGATCTCGGAGCGACGCCGGCCGCTCGGCGAGCAGCTCGTCGACCTCCGCCTCGTAGCGTTCCCGCCAGGGGCGTGGGTACAAGCGCAGCAAACGGTTCATCGGGCCGCCCCTCCCAACCGCGTCAGTCCCGTCCGGACGAACCCTTCGAGGTGGGCCAGCTGGGCCGACAGCGTCGTCGCCCCGAGGCCGGTGATCCGGTACGGCCGGCGGCGGTCGTCGGGCGGTAACGCCTCGATCAGGCCGCGTCGCTCCAGCCGGGCCAGCGCTCCGTAGAGCGTCCCCGGTCCGAGCGGCGCCCCGGTCATCTCCTCCACGTCGGTCATGATCGCGTAGCCGTGTTTGGGGCCGTCGCTCAGCGAGACCAGGATGTAGAGGGACGGCTCGGCGAACCGGCCGAGCTCTGAGGTCGGCGTGGTCATGCGGATCTCCCGGGTGCGGTGACAAGCGCGGTCTCGACGCCGGTCGGTGGATCGACGATGGATTGGGAACCGCGAACGACGAGGCGTAGGCCGAGCACGATCCAGGCCGCGCCGTACGGGAGAAGCAGCCAGCGGATCGTCAAGTCGAGCGGGTCGATCGCGAGGAGGCCGAGCGCGAACGGGATGAGCGCGAGGGCCGGAACGATGGTCATCCCGACGACCAGCGCCCAGCGCGCCGTCGATCCGATCTCGGCGCGGACCGCGGCGAGCGCTAGGGCGCCCGCCAGGAACAGGACCACGGTCGCGACCGCGATCACCACCGCCACCGGATACGGGGCGATCTGGGCGACGACGACCCCGGCAGCAATCAGTCCGACGACGGCCAGGATGGCTCGACCCCGACGGATCGCATAGTCGCCGGGCAGGCCGACCGTCATCGCCAGCAACGACAGCCCGAGAAACGTTCCGCTGAGGGATGAGCTGCCCGACGGGTCCACGGCCACGGTCGCCGCGATCCATGTCGCGCCGGCGGCGAGGACGGCGAGACCGGGCAGCCGCCTTGTCCACGGGATCACCGCCGACCCGACCTGTGGATGGACGTGCGCATCGACGGCGCCGACGACGAGATCGAGCGCATCGCGGAACGACGGGCGCCGCTGGTCGAGGAGGTCGATCACCTCGGCCTCGTAGCGATCGCGCCAGGCCCGCGGGTACAGCCGCACGAGTGCCTTCATCCCTGTGTACCTCCCGGGACGGTGCCCGCCCCGCCCAGACGATACGCCGGCCGACCCTCGCCGTTTCGCGCCGCTTCGATCAGCCCGCGTCGCTCCAACCGGGCGATCGCCGCGTAGAGCGTCCCCGGACCGACCGGGCCGTCGAGCGAGCGCACGTCGTCGAACAGCAGGGCCACGGTGCGCGGGCCGTCGTGGAGCGCGACGAGGACGAGCCTCGCCGGCTCCGCGAACCGTCCGAACCG
>VBFG01000004.1 GCA_005882635.1 Chloroflexota bacterium
TGATGGTCCACACATCGTCGTAGTTGGAGAAGACGATCCGCCCGGAGAGGGCGGTGACGTCGACTGACGATCTGCTCGATGCCCCGGCTGTCGGCGCCTCTGTCGCTGCCTCCGCCGTCGGAGGCGCGACGACAGGCGAACCCGACGCGTCGACAGCCGAACCCACTGCACCGCTGCCACCCGATCCCGAGCAACCGGCGAGCAGGATGAGGGTGACGAGTACGGCTGCGACGCGCATATCACCTCTACATCGCAACCGGACATCGGGTTCTGAGCGCGTCGCTCACGACGAGGCGACTGGGTGACGATGAACGGCCGCGAGGTGTAGGTCGGCGGGCATCAGCTGCCGTTGTACTCGTCGTGCCGACGGATCCAGAGCTGCCACGCCTCGCCCTCATCGCGCCCCTTCGGTGCGCGGTCGAGGATCGGGTAGTAGGTCATGACGAACTCCAATCCACGCCACGTCGTCGAGTAGGCCTGATAGACGTCGTCGCCGTCCCGGACGAACGTGCTGAACCCCGGGCTCTCGGTGAGGTAGCCGGCGATGTCGGTGCCCGCCGCGCGGGCGTTCTGCTCGACGATCGGCGGGAACGCTCTGTCCAACGTCCTGGACGGGAGGGCGATGTGCCCCACGGCTTCGCGAGCTTGCTCCTCCGTCTGCGAGAAGCCGAGGTCGAAGTTGAAGTCGCTACGCGAAGCCGAGACCCAGGGAATGGTCCAGCCCATCCGACGCTTGTACGCCTGAAGCTTCTCGAGTGATGCCTGTGAGACAAGGACCAACGTCGCGTCACGGGCGTGCAGGTGAGGGACAACGCCGTCGATGGAGTCGGCGATCGACGAGTTGACCGGGCAACCGGCCTGATAGCTCGGGCCGAACATGAAATGGTAGACGAGCAGTTGGGACCGCCCGTCGAACAGTTCCGCGAGCGACTTCTCGCCATCATCCGCCTGGAAGCGGTAGTCCTTCTCCACCCGCACCCACGGCAGCTCGCGGCGCTCGCGAGCGAGCTCGTCACCGAGCCGTGTGTGTTCCTTCTCACGCTTGAGCAATGCCTCCCGTGCGGCAAGCCATTCCTCTCGTGTGCTGACCCTGTGACTGGCGATCATTTTTCTCCTTGTTCATGCGGCCAGCCTTCGTAGGTCACTGGCCGGAGTGAAGCGACTCGATCGCTTCGTCGAGGTTCCTGCAGTCGGTCACCGGAAGGACGAACGCGGGTCGAGCGGACCAGCGACCACGATCGGCCGCTAGGCGTCCTGGACGCGCTCGTAGGTGAGGAAGGCGGTATCTCCATCGAGGGTCCGGACGTCGACGAGGCGCATGGCCTTCTTGCCGCGGCTTTCGCCGAACAGGCGCTCGCCGGCGCCGAGCACGACCGGGAAGATCTTCAGCCGCAGCTCGTCGACGAGGTCGTGCTCCATCAGCGTGCGCACGATCCGAAAGCTGGCGGGGACGACGATTTCCTTGTTGAACTCGTGCTTGAGCTTCGCGACTTCGTCAAGGACGGCGCCCTTGAGGACCGTCGAGTTGTTCCACTGCGGATGTTCCAGGGTCGAGGACACGACGTACTTGGGCAAGCTGTTCAACCTGTCCGCCAACGCGCCACTTCGAGATGGCCACCGCGCGGCGAACCATTCGTAGGTGCGTCGACCCATCAGCAAGGCATCGGCGCCGAGGGCCTCGTCGAGCGCGAGCTTGTTGAGCTCTGGGCGGTCCTTGATCAGGCCGACCCAACCCCCGCGCCGGAACCCTTCGTCACCGGCCGGGTCCTGGATGACTCCGTCGAGCGAGATGTTGTCGCTCACGACGATCTTTCCCATATTCGGATTTTCTCCTTCTCGGGACGCCACTCCTGCTGAATCCGTCTGTGCGTCGTGGTTTTTCGGTCTGTCTCATCCGTTTCCTGCTATCGTGTGCGTTGTCGAACAATCTGTGCGGTTCCTCGCGCTCGGGTCAACCGACAACCGGGCGTCCGGTGTTCACTGGCGAACGCTCGGCTGTCCGATGTTCAGGAAACAGGAGTTAGGAATTGGCGATCGGACGCGATGACGCGCGACCGAGGCGGGATCGACGGGTCAGCAAGACGAGGAAAGCGCTGAAGGAGGCCCTCACCGACCTCATCCTTGAGAAGGGTTACGAGGCGGTGACGGTCCAGAATGTCATCGATCGCGCGGACGTCGGGCGTTCGACCTTCTACGCCCATTTCGTCGACAAGGATGACCTCCTGATGGCAATCCTCGCCGACCTGGAGGTACCTGGCCCCGACACGAGCGACTGGAAGCCCGACGATCCCGCGTTCGGCTGGACGCTGGAGCTGTTCCGGCACTTCGGCTCCGGCAAGCGGCTCTTCAAGGCCGTCGCCAGCAGCCAGAGCGGCGCGGTGGCCCGCCGCGAGACGACCCAAAGGCTCGAGAAGCTCGCACAAGCCGAGCTGTCGCGACTCAAGGCGGCGCGGACGCTCGATGCCTTCAAGCTCCAGACCGTCGTCCGCTTCCTGGTCGGGACGTTCATCGGCTTCATGGACTGGTGGATGCGCGAGGAGAACGAGCACCTACCCGCTGAGCAGGTCGACCACGCCTTCCGCTCGCTGGTCCTGCCGGGTGTGGCGAACGTGCTCGAGTTGGAGCTCGAGCTGCCCAAGTCGCTCTAGCCCTGGCCGGTGCCCCGCAGCCCTCAAGCCGTGCCACGGTTTGCACCTGCGGGCCTCAGGAAGGAGAACACCATGGCAGACGGACCGGTCTCGGAGACGAGGGTCCTGCTGGACGGCTTCGGCATGGGGGAGTCGCCCCGGTGGCACGAGGGCCGCCTGTGGTTCTCGATCTGGGGGGCGAACGAGATCGTCGCGGTCGACCTCGAGGGGCACCGCGAGGTCATGGGCGCCGGCGGTGGACGCAGCGGCTGGGCCGTCAACTGGTTGCGCGACGGACACATGCTCGTCACCGGCGGCGAGCTGCTCCGCGTCGAGCCCGACGGATCCCGCGTCCGACACGCCGACCTACGCCACATCTCACGGTTCGGCTGGAGCGAGATCACGGTCGACGGACGCGGCAACGCCTACGTCAACTCGCTCAACTTCGACTTCGCCGACTTCACGGAGGTGCTCGCCAGCGGCAAGGCGCCGGGCAAGATCGCCCTCGTGACGGCCGATAGCACGGCACGCGAGGTCGCGGACGGCCTGGCGTTCCCGAACGGGATGGCCGTGACGCCGGACAACGGCACGCTGATCATCGCCGAGTCCTTCGCCGCTCGGCTCACCGCCTTTGACATCGCCGCCGACGGGAGCCTTTCGAACCGGCGCGTCTGGGCTGACGTCACGGGCGACGGGATCTGCATCGACGCCGAGGGTGCCGTCTGGTGCAGCGCCGTCGGCGCGGACGGACGAAACGTCGTGCTGCGCGTCCGCGAGGGCGGCGAGGTCCTCGACCGCATCGAGGTCGACCGTCCGTGCTACGCGTGCATGCTCGGTGGCGACGACGGCAGGACGCTGTTCATGGTCGTCGCCCAGTGGTTCGGTCCCGACAGGATGGACGAGCTCATCGAGGCGAAGACCGGTCAGATCCTCACCGCCCGGGTAGCGGTGCCGCACGCCGGCTGGCCGTAAGGCGCCGACCCGGAAAGCGCCTGACTCCGAGGCTCTGAACGTTCGCCGCGGCCGATCCGAAGGCCCCGGCCGAGCCGCAGGCCGGGATCAGTCCGGAGCCCGTCCTCGACTGGCTCGGGGCCGGAGACCGTCCATCGACAGGCCGATCAGCCGCTCCGCGAGGGCCGGCCCCTCCGGCGAGGTCTCGGCGGCGTGGGCGAACGCCTTGGCCATCTTCAGCACGTCGCCGAGGGTGATGTCGTCGCGGACCGCGCCGGCTCGCTTCGCGCGATCGAGCAGCTCTCCGCCGGTCGCGTTGATCATCGCGTGGCACTGGGCGAAGAGCTCGCTCGCCTGGCCCTCCTCGTTGAGCGCCGCCGCAAGGCCGCGCTTCTCGGCGACGACAATGACGAACCCGCGGAGCCAGTCGACGAGGGCGTCAGCCGGGGATTCGGTCGCCGCCAGGTGCGCCCCCTCAGCGCAGAGTCGCTCGACGCTGTCGCGGTAGACGGCCTCGACGAGCGCGAGGCGGGTCGGAAAGTGGCGATAGAGCGTGCCGGCGCCGACGCCCGCCGAACGAGCGATGTCGTCGAGCGGTGCGGTCGCTCCGTGGGCGGCGAACGCCCCGCGGGCGGCGGCGATCAGGCGCTCGACGTTGCGCTGGGCGTCCGCCCGGCGGGCGCGGACCGCAGTCGCAAACGGTGGAAGGTTGTCGGTCGGTGTCGTTTTCATCCGGGACTTGCTAACCGGAGAGAGTCTCCGTATAGTGCTTCTAACAAACGGAGGCGATCTCCGGATCGGGCCCATGCTATCACCTCCCCGATCGCCGGTCGGATCCCGCCCGCCTTCCCATATGCCTTCCAAGGAGTCACCGACCTCATGACCCACGCGTCCCCCGCCCTGCCCGCGGCGCGCGACGACCGCTGGCTCGCCCTCGCGGTCCTGTGCGCCGGCACGCTCATGATCGTCCTCGACGCGACGATCGTGAATGTGGCCCTTCCCGCGATCCAGCGCGATCTCGGCTTCGGCCCGTCGAGCCTCGCCTGGGTCGTCAATGCGTACCTCATCGCCTTCGGCGGCGTCCTCCTCCTGGCCGGTCGCCTGGGCGACCTCCTCGGCCGCCGCCGGATCTTCCTGGTCGGCCTGACCGTCTTCACGCTCGCGTCGTTCGCATGCGGCGTGAGCGACAGCCGGGAGACGCTGATCGTCGCCCGGTTCGTCCAAGGCCTTGGCGGCGCGATGACCTCCGCGGTCATCCTCGGGATGATCGTCACGATGTTCACTGAGCCGCGCGAGCGGACCCGGGCGATCAGCCTCTACAGCTTCGTCGCCTCGGCCGGTGCGTCGATCGGCCTGCTTGCCGGCGGCGTCCTGACCGAAGCCCTCAACTGGCACTGGATCTTCTTCGTCAACGTGCCGATCGGCATCGTCACCGGGATCCTCGCGTTGCGCCTGATCGAGGACGACGAGGGCCTCGGGCTCGGAGAGGGCGCCGACGTGCTCGGCGCGCTGCTCGTGACCGGCGCCCTGATGCTCGGGGTCCTGACGATCATCCGGACGAGCGACGTCGGCTGGACGTCGATCGAGACGCTCGCCACGGGCGTAACCGCCATGGTGGCTCTCGTGGCCTTCGTCGTCCGGGAGGCGCGGACCGCGAATCCGCTCCTGCCGCTTCGGATCTTTCGCTCACGCGCGGTTACAGGCGCGAATGCCGTGATGCTCCTCCTGGTCGCCGGCTTCTTCGGAACGTTCTTCATCGGCAGCCTCTACCTCGAGCGTGTCCTGCGGTTCGACGCCCTCGCGATCGGGCTCGGCTTCCTGCCGGTCAGCCTGAGCATCGGCCTGATGTCGTTCGCCTTCGCCGAGCCACTGATCACCCGGTTCGGTCACCGAGTCGTCCTGCGCGGCAGCCTCGGGATGGTCCTCGTCGCCCTGCTGTGGCTCGCCCGACTGCCGGCCAGCGCGACCTACTTCGTCGACGTTGCCCCGTCGCTGGCCCTGATCGGGATCGGCGCCGGGCTCGGCTTCCCGGCGATCGTCGGGTTGGCGATGTCGGGAGCCACGAGCTCGGACGCCGGCCTCGCATCCGGGCTCGTCAACACGACCCGGATGGTCGGCGGCTCGCTCGGTTTGGCGGTCATGGCGTCGATCGCCTCGACCCGCGGGGCTGCCCTCGCGGCAGTCGGCGCGGACGGCGCGGCGGCGCTGACCGGCGGATCGCAGCTGGCGTTCGTCTTCGCGGCGGCGCTGATCGTCGCGGCGATCGGGGTCGCCTGGACGGTCCTGCGATCCGATGGCCTCCCGCGGCTCAGCCGTGCGGACGAGGCGACCGCAGACATCGAGGCGATGCCCGACGCGGCCTGAGGCCCTCGATCACCAGGAGCGATTCATCCGGAAGGGGCTGTCGCCTGCGGCAGCCCCTTCAGCGATTCAGGCCCCGCCACCGGAGCGCGCCGGTCAGACGAACCCGCGCGAGCTGCCTCGCGTCGTCAGCACTGCCGAGAGCCGGCACGAGGTCGGCTGACCCCCCACTCCCGTTTGAGCTCCTCGGTCCCGTTCAGGCGCTGCGTGGCTGCATGACCTGGACGTAGGCGAATCCCAGTGCGAGCAGGAGGTAGATGGCCACACTCGACCAACCGACCGCGTTGGCGATCCCCGCAAGCTGGCCGATCAGGATCACCACGAAACCAATGGCATCGCCGACCAGGTTCCCGTACACCACTGCTTGCCGCGCCTCGGGATCGGTGACATTGCGGGCAAACCAGTTCAGAACCGCCAAGCCGATCAGGAGCGCTCCGAAGAGCTGCGCGACGAGTGTTCCCGCCTTGTCCAGGGTGATGCCATAGACGGACAGCAAGGGTCCGCTGGCGACCACGAACGCGACACCGAAGGCCGCGCCGACGATTGCCGCGACGACCAGAAGGCTGCTGAGCCTCATGAATACCCTCCTCGCACTCATCCCAAGCCGACACCCATGACACCGGAGTGGGTCTTCTTCTCTTCTGCGGGCCCACCGATTCTGGCGGCACGGTCAAGCCGGCCCACCAGCCAGGGGTGGCGGAGACTCGGCGGCTCGACCTCTTGCCCCGGGTCGCTGGTTGGCGTGCACGCTCAATTCCCGGAGGTTCGCGCCGCGGCTTCCGTGACCTCGACGATCCGATCGCATTCGAGGGCGGCGGCCTCAACGGCCTGTTGGAGCGCCTCGGATGAGGTCGCCTCGAACAGGTGGAGGAGCATCTGGTCACCGGGCACGATCGTCGTTCGGATGTATCGGATCCCCGGACCGAGTCCGGCGGCCCGCTCAGCCCGTTCTCGCTGATCCGGAACGCTGCTGTCGACTGCGTACGATTCGACGATGTAGGTCGCCATCGCGCGCCTCCGGAAGGCTGACGGTCGGGCTGCCCGCCGCGGGCCAGCCCGCGCTCACCAAGAGTGACGGGAGCTACGGGTTGAATGGACCCGTCAGCGAGCATGTCAACTCGAACGGGGTGTTCTGACTGAACCGGATGACGGCGTCGTCCTTGTGCCCGCGATCGACGGCATTGGCGTCGACCGACTCATACGTGTTGCCGTCGTCACACACGACGGTGTCGTAGGCGTCCGCCCGAGCCGACGCGGCCGGTGCGGCGATCAAGAGGAGCGCCATGGCGATCGGTAGGGTCGCAAGTCGCTTCATGTGGAGCCTCCATTCATGCGCGCTGAGCTCGGGATCACGCCCGACGACCATCGCGTTCGACGAGTTCACGCCCAGCCCCAATGTCCGATTGCTGGAAACACGGCTCGCCCCGAGTATCGACGCCGGTCCAGCCCGGAGCAATCCCAGCCTTCAGGCGGACGTCATCTCAGCGGGTGGAGCTCGAAGACAGGTCGACCCTCGGCCGCTTGCACCGGACGGTCGAGATCTACCCCATCGGCGATGCGGATGAACCAGACACCGAGCGGGATGTTTCGCGCGAGAGGCCCGAGGGCGTCGCGAAAGAACTGAACTCGCTGCGTCGGGTCCAGCTCGGTCGCGCTGACCGCTTCCTCCCGGCCGCGGACCGTGATCGTCGCGCGGCCGGCAGCACGCAGGTTGCGCACCCAGTGGACCTCGCCCCAGGGAGCCCAGACCCAACGCCTGCCTGAGACATCGATGATCGCCACCGGCGTGGTCCGCGGCAGGCCGCTCTTCCGGCCCCGGATGGTCAAGAGGCCGTTGAAGCCCAGCGGGAATCCCGCGGCCAGGAGGGGCCTGGCGATCGCGTTGACGAACGGGACGTACCCGGGCACGCGTCCAGGCCGCGTCATCGCGACCTCCGTGCCATTGGTTGCGGAGCGGTCCATCGGTCACATCCTTTCGTGATGTCGTTTCATGAGAGGTGAACCCGGACGACCAACCGATGTGACAAGGACGAAGGCGACCCGGCCGATGCACGTGACCGATCAGGATTGGCTGGCACAGCGATTCGAGGCGAACCGCACCCACCTGCGGGCCGTGGCCTACCGCATGCTCGGCTCCCTGGCCGAGGCGGACGACGCCGTGCAGGAGGCCTGGATCCGCCTCAGCCGGACCGATACGAGCGACGTCGACAACCTGAGCGGCTGGCTGACGACGGTCGTGGGCCGCGTGTGCCTGAACATGCTTCGTTCGCGCCGGACGCGCCGCGAGGCGCCGCTCGACACGCACGTCCCGGATCCGATCGTGAGTCCGGAAGACGGAATGGACCCCGAGCACGAGGCGCTCCTCGGGGACTCGCTCGGCCTGGCGCTTCTCGCCGTCCTCGATGCCCTGACCCCCGCCGAGCGCGTCGCGTTCGTCCTGCACGACGTATTCGCGTTGCCGTTCGACGAGATCGCTCCGATCGTCGGCCGATCGACGGCAGCGGCACGGCAGCTCGCCAGCCGTGCCCGACGCCGGGTCCGGGGAGCGCCGGTGCCCGACACCGATCTCGACGGCCAATGGGCGGTGGTCGACGCGTTCCTGGCGGCGGCGCGCGAGGGCGACTTCGAGCGGCTGTTGGCGGTGCTCGATCCGGACGTCGTGGTCCGCTCCGACGGAGGCAAGGCGCGTCCTGAGCTGGCCTCCGTCGTTCGCGGAGCAGAGGCCGTGGCCACGCAGGCGATGTCGTTCCGGCGATTCGCCGAGACGGCGACGCGAGCGCTGGTCAACGGCGTCCCGGGAGGTGTCGCCTGGGATCCGGACGGCCGCCCGTTCGCCGTCATCTCGCTGACCGTCGCCGGCGGCCGGATCGTCTCCATCGACGTGCTCGCCGACCCTGACCGGCTTCGTCAGACGGACCTGGCCGGCTCGGACAGATGAGCCAGGGATCGGCCTGTCAACCGCGCGGTGCGATCGCAGCCACCAGAGTGTGATGGCTTGCGCCGAGCAGGCTCGGTTCCCGCTCGACGAGACGCGCAGCGTCAAGGATCGCCTGCCGTCGCGCGGGGTCCCCCCATCGCGCTTCAAGGTCGGTGACGAGGCAGCCTGGTCCCTCGACGCCGAACTCGCCCTGGACGACGAACCCGGCGGCGCGAGCTTCACCGGCCAGCTCGCCAGCTGCGTGGAAGTAGCCGATCGAACCAAACCCAGTGTCCACGTACTCGGCGCGCAAGCTGTCGAGCAGTCCTGCGTACTGTTGATCGCGACGGCAAGCACGATGCCAGCCTCGACCAGGACCCGTCGCGCTTCGGCCCAGGCCCGTTGGCGGTCGCCGGGATCACGGAGGTGGTACAGCGGACCCAGCATCAGCACGGCGTCCTGGGTGGCCTCCGAAAGCGGGAGGGCGCCGGCGTGGCCGAGCGACACCTGGAAGTCTGGACCTGCCCTCGATCGCGTCGCGGCTTGTTCCAGGTGCGATGAGGTCGGCTCGATCAGGTGAACCATGTATCCCCGTGCCGCCAGCCACGACGCGTAGGGACCCGAACCTCGGGGGCTCAGATCGTTTGGCTTGGCGCTGTGACGGCCCCGTAAGTCATAATGATGTCAAGACAGCCTCACAACTCGGGGCCGTGGTCAGGAGGAGGAAGCCGCCCGTGGCGAACGCGAGCCGATGGGCTGAGCCCAACATCAATCCGGACAGTGGGTACGCCCTCTATCGGCAGGTGAAGCAGGACCTCGTGCTCCGCATCGAAGGGGGCGAGCTCGCGCCCGGCGAGGCCCTGCCGTCTGAGCGCGAGCTGTGCGAGCACTACGGTGTCAGTCGGCCCACCCTTCGCCAGGCGACGCAGGATCTCGTGCGCGAGGGTCTGCTCGTCGTCCGCCGCGGCGTTGGAACGTTCGTGGCCGAGCCGAGGGTCCGCCAACAGCTCGGCAGCGTCCTCGGCTTCACGGACAAGATGACCAGAGAAGGTCGGCGCGCCGCCACCCGCGTGCTCGAACGAAGCCTCCATCGTGCGAGCGAGCTCGGCGCCTCGGTCGGGGCCGAGCTCCAGGTACCGCCGGATGCCGCAGTCCTCCGAGTCGTCCGTCTCCGCCTGGCGGACGACATCCCGGTGATGGTCGAGACCATGCACATCTCGCCGCTTCGCTTCCAGGGAATCGAGGACCTCGACCTGGAGAAGACCTCCCTCTACCGGGCGCTTCGTGAGCGATTCGGCGTCGAGATCACCCAGCTCCGCGAAACGCTCGAGCCGGTCCTCCTGAGCCCGGCCGACGCGAAGCTCCTCCGCGCCCGGAGCCGCAGCCCGTCGATCCAGGCGACGATCACGTCCTTCGACCAGGCCGGCCGGGCCGTCGAGCACACGATCTCTCGCGTCCGCGGCGATTCGAGCCAGTACTACATCGAGGTCGGAGACGGGAAGTCGGCCAGCCGGGTGCAGCTCCGGCAGCCGCAGCTCGAGGTCTCGCTCGACTGAACCCGTCGGCGACCGACTACTTGATCCCGGTGAGGGCGATGCCCCGGACGAACTGGCGCTGCCCGACCAGGAACAGGAGGACCAGCGGCAGGCTCATGAGGGTCGCCGCCGCCATCAGCGCGCCCCATTCGACGCCGTGCTCGGAGAAGAAGCTGTAGAGCCCGATGGAGAGCGTGTACTGCTCCGGATCGTTGATGTAGATCAGCGGCAGCAGGAAGTCGGTCCACGCCCACATGAAGGCGAAGATCGAGAGCGCGACGAGCGCCGGGCGCGACAGGGGGAGGACGACGCTTCGGTAGATCCGGAAGTCGGACGCGCCCTCGACCCGGGCCGCGTCGATCAGCTCCTCCGGGATGCCCCGGAAGAACTGCCGCAGCATGAAGATGAAGAACGGCAAGCCGAAGAACTGCGGGATGAGCAACGGCAGGTACGTCCCGGTCAGCCCCAGCTTCGACCAGGCGATGTAGACCGGGATCATCGTCACCTGGGGCGGGAGCATCATCGTCGCCACGATCAGCAGCAGCAGCGCATCACGACCGCGCCAGCGGATCTTCGCCAATGAATAGGCGACGATCGAGCTCGACAGCAGCTGTCCGACGACCGTGATGCTCGAGATCAGCGCCGTGTTGAACAGGTACCGACCGAACGGCATGGCGTCGAGCGCCGCGCGGTAGTTGTCGAGCGTCCAGCGATCCGAGCCCAGGCTCGGCGGTAGCTTGAAGATCTCGTCCGCGGGCTTGAACGAGGTCGTGAGGACGACGACGAATGGAAACAGGTACAGCGCCGAGACGACGGCGAGGACCACATACCGCCAGGCGGCGCCGCCGACGCGCCTGCCGCTCAGCTGACGCGTCACCGGCAGCACGCCGTTCGGAGCCCGCGCCGGCGCCGGCGCCGCCTCAGTCGCCTGCATAGAACACGCGGTCCCGAGAAACACGCAGAAGGAGCCACGTCCCGGCCAGGGCCACGAACAGGAGGACCCAGGCCATGGCCGAGGCGTACCCCATGTTGAGGTTGACGAATGCCTGCTGGAACAGGTACAGGCCGTAGACGAGCAGGGAGTTCTCGGGCCCGCCCGAGGCAGCGTTCAACCTCGTCTGGCCGAGCAGGAACGCCTGGGTGAAGTACTGCAGCGTGAAGATGCCGGCGATGATCGTCTCGAACAGGATGACCGGCGAGATGAGTGGCAACGTCACGTGGCGGAACTTGGCCCAGGGGCCGGCGCCGTCGATGACTGCCGCCTCGTAGTACGTCTCGGGCACGTCCTGGAGCGCGGCCAGGAAGACGACCATGGCCGAGCCCGTGACCCACAGACTCATCAGGATCAGCGCGGGCTTGGTCCAGAACGGGTCATCGAGCCACAGCGGCTGACCCAGGCCGACCGCACCGAGGGCGCCGTTGACGTAGCCGTACTGGGCGTTCAGCAGCCAGCGCCAGATGTACGTCGCCGCGACGACCGGCACGACCGTCGGCAGGAAGACGAACAGCCGGAACAGCGATTGACCGCGCACCCGCATGTTCAGGGCGAGCGCCGCCGCCAGAGCGGCCGTCAAGGAGACCGGGACACCGATGACCGTGAGGTACAGGGTGTTCAGGAGGCTCTTCCAGAACAACGCGTCGGACGCCAGCCGCTGGTAGTTCCGCAAGCCGACGAACTGCGGGTCCTGGAAGAGATTGAAGTTCGTCAGGCTGAAGTAGGCCGAGGCGGCGATCGGCACCAGCTGGAAGATCACGAACCCGACGATCCAGGGAGACGCGAAGAGGAGGCCCCGGAGCACCGAGCGGTGCATCATCCGAGGCCTCCTTGTCGCTGCCGACCGGGGAGGAGTACCGGTCGCGTGGGTCGGTCAGATGGCCGTGCCGTGTTGCTGGCGGTGCCTACTGACTGTAGCCCGAGGCGTTCGCCTTCACCTTGGCCATGCCCGCTTCGGGCGTGTCGGTGAGGTTGGCGACGAGCTGGAACTCGTCGGACAGATCCTTCTGGTACTGGGCGGTCGATGGGAGGCTGGCGAAGATCCGCAGGTTGGGGCTCTTGAGGGAGTCCAGCCAGACGTTGAACTGGGGAAGGTCGTTGTAGACCGGGTCGCCGAGGAGCGATGTCCGCGCCGGCAGGTTGCCGAGGGCGCGACTGAACTGCTTCATCGCATCGGTGCCCGTGAGGTACTTGAGGAAGGTCCAGGCCTCCTGCTTGTGCGGCGCGTTCTTCGGGATGAAGAACATGCTGGACGTGAGCTGGGTGGCGCCGGCCAGGCTCTGCTGCCCGTCCGGATAGGGGATCGCGACGACGCCCCAGTCGAGGCTCGGCGCGTACTGCTTGATGAAGACCGGTTGCCACTCACCGTCGAGCGTCATCGCGACCTTGCCGGTGTAGAACGGGTTCTGGGCGGAGGCGTACTCGCCGTAGCCCGATTCGAACTTCTTGATCGCGTCGGCGCCGTACTTCTTGACGACGTTGTCGACCCAGAAGTGGAGCGCGGCGAGGTTGCCCGGATCATCCGGCGTGGCATTCCCCTGGTCGTCGTACCACTTGCCCCCGAAGGCATAGGCCAGGGTGATGTAGTCGGGCGAGCGCATCCCGAACTGGGTGATGTTGCCGGAGGCGTCGGCCTTGGTCAGCTTGGCGATGTCGGCCTGCAGGTCGGTCATCGTCGTCGGCGGACCCGAGATCCCGGCATCCGCGAACATCTTCTTGTTGTACATGAGCAGGAGGGTGTGGACCGCGATCGGCAACGCGTACGTCTTGCCCTGGTACTGGTTGCTCTGGAGCGCGGTCGGCACGAAGTCGCTCATGTCGGTTCCGTCGGCCTTCGCGTAGTCGTCGAGCGGCTCGAGGATGCCCTTGGATGCCCACGAACCGACGGTCGAGCCGAAGTTGTCGGAGATGTCGAAGCCGTTCGAGCCCGACATCGACGCAAGCTGCTTCTGGAAGTCGGGCGACGAGACGCCCTTGACCGTGATCGCGGTCTGGCTCGAGTTGAAGCTCGCGATGACCTTCTCGAGCGCGTCCCCCTCGGGACCGCTCCACAGGTATGGGAAGTTGACCGTGACCTTCTCGGCCGGCGCCGACGGTTGCGTCGACACGGCCGGCGCCGAGGCGGCGGCGCTGGCGGCCGCCGGGCTCGAGCTGTTCGAACATGCGGCCACGGCGACGACGACCGCCGCGATGACCGCCCATGGCTGTGCCACCTTGGCGGTACGCAATCCCAGTCCTCCTCTGTCGCAGGACGTCTTGTGGTAATGACATCCTGATGCCTATACTAGGCGCCGGCTTGCTGATGTCAAGCCGGGTGATGAAGCGGCACAGCGAGGCGCGGCGTGGAAGATGGACGCGTGGTAGACCGCCAGGCGCTCAGCCCGAGCGAGCGGGGAACGCTCTCGACGGATGCCCACAGCGCCGCATCCCGTCGCTGGGCCGATGTTTCCCTCGCCGATCCAATCCATCGGCTTGCCGGCGGTCTGATCGTGTCGTGCCAGGCCAGTCCGCAGGATCCGCTGTACGGGCCGACGTTCATGGCGGCGCTCGCTCGCGCTGCGGCACGGGGTGGGGCCGTGGCCATTCGGGCGAACGGGCCTGACGACATCGCCTCGATCCGAGCGGCGGTGGAGCTGCCGATCATCGGGATCTGGAAGGTCGCCCTGCCGGGGGTCGGAGTCAGGATCACCCCGGCCCTCGCCCACGCCCGCGCAGTGGCCGCCGCCGGCGCCTCGATCATCGCGCTCGACGCCACCGACCGGGCCCGGTCCGACGGGGTCGCCGTCTCGGACCTCATCGCGCGGGTCCGGCACGAGACGGGGTTGCCGGTGATGGCCGACGTGTCGTCGGTCGCCGAGGGATTGGTCGCCGACGCGGCGGGGGCGGATCTCATCGCGACGACCCTCGCCGGCTATACGGACATCGGGCCGCCGACCGCCGGTCCGGACCTCGGGCTCGTGGCCGAGCTCGCGCCACAACTCCGGGTGCCGCTCGTCGCCGAGGGTCGGATCTCGACGCCCGAGGAGGCTGCGATGGCGATCGAGATGGGGGCCTTTGCGGTGGTGGTCGGCCACGCGATCACGCGGCCGGAGTGGATCACATCCCGGTTCGTCGCTGCCCTGGACGCCACTTGACGTCGATCGCGCTCCTTCCGCTCGACGATCGGCCGGTCAACTACGACCAGCCGTGGTGGCTCGGGCGCGCGGCGGGGATCGACGTCCGCCGGCCGGCGCGCGAATGGCTCGGCAACCCGTTCCGCGCTGCGCAGCGCGAGCGGCTTGCGGACTGGCTGCTCGACGAGGGTCGCGCGGCCGATGGCCTCGTCGTCGCCATCGATACCCTCGCTTACGGCGGGCTGATCCCGTCCCGGCAGAGTGCCGCCCCGCTCGCCGAGATCGTCGGATCCCTCGAGCCGTTGCGAGCCCTCCGAGCGAGCCGTCCGGAGGTGCCGATCCTCGCCTGCAGCATCCTCATGCGAGTGAGCCGCTCCAACTCGGCGGAGGAGGAGAAGCCCTACTGGGCGTCCCACGGCGCGGACATGTTCCGGCTGTCGTATCTCGACGACAAGATCGGCGCGGGCGAAGCCGACCCTGACGAGATCGCGGAGCTCCGAACGCTCTCAGGTGTCGTTCCGGCCGACCTGGTGGCCGACTACCGAGGGGGCCGCGAGCGGAACCATGCGGTCAACCGGCTGATGCTCGACTGGCTGACCGAGGGAGTCATCGACTACGCGCTGATCGCCCAGGACGACACCGCGCCGTACGGCTGGAACATCGCCGAGGCGCGCGCCCTGCGCAGCGTCATCGTCCGCGGCGGCCTGGCAGACCGGGCGAGCGTGTACCCAGGCGCCGACGAGGTGGGAAGCCTGCTGATCGCAGCATTCGCCTGCCGGCGGGCGGGCCTCGCGCCCAGGATCTGGCCCCGCTATTCCGGGGTCGATGGACCGACCGCCGTGACGGCATTCGAGGACCGGCCGTTCGGGGAGCTGCTGAAGGCGCACCTCGGCCCGCTCGGCGGCGTCATCGCCGCGACCCCGGACGAGGCCGATCTGATCGTCGCGATCAACGCGCCCGCCGAGAGCCAGGCCGAGGCCTGGCTGCAGCTCGCGGTCCGCGACCCCGAGCGCGTGCCGCCGGACCCGGCGGACAGCGATGCCGGCGCGATGCGCGTGGCACGGCGCGAGATGGACACGGTGCGGCGCGATGTCGACGAGCTCGCCCGAGCGATCGCGGCCGACGTCGAGGCCGGGCGTGACGTGGCGATCGTCGACGTGGCCTTCGCGAACGGCGCCGATCTCGCCTTCGCAGAACGCCTGGCGGCACGCGTCCCATTGGCGCGGCTGGCTGCCTACGGAGCCTGGAACACCGCCGGCAACAGCCTCGGGAGCGCGTTGGCGCAGGCCGTCGTGCGGGTCATCTCGCGACGGGCCGAGCGGCCGACCGACGAGCTGGCGGCGCATCTCGCCCTGCTCGTCATCCACTGGCTCGACGACTACGCCTACCAGGCCATCGTCCGGAGCGAGGTCCTCCTCGAGGACCTGCCCGCGCTGGGACTGGCGGCGACCTGGGGGCGCCTGCCCGACGAGCATCTCGCGGAAGTCGAGAGGCAGGTGGCTCGCCGGCTCGCCCCCCATGTCGAGGCGCTCGGGGACAAGCTGCGCGCGGACAGCGTGCCGAACGGATCGTCGACCTGCCGCGTCGTTGCCCTCGAGATCGAACGGCCAACCCTGCCATGGCAGCGCGTCTTCGAGGTGGCCGTCACGCCGTCCGTCGAGCTCGGATGACGATGCCGACCGCGGTCGGGGTCGACATCGGCGGGACGAAGATCGCGGGCGGTGTCGTCGGCCGAGATGGGCTCACGGGCGGCGTCAGGTCCATCGCCACTGATGCGGCAGATGGTGGGGCGGCGGTGCTCGCGCGGGCGATCAGCCTGGCCCGAACGATCCTGACGGAGGCGTCCGGGAGTCCGCCCTCGTCGATCGGCGTCGCCACGGGGGGCTGGATCGATCCGGCGACGGGCTGGGTCAGGGTCGCGACAGGCCTGCTTCCCGGGTGGGCCGGGATCGATCTGGTCCAGGGGTTCGAGCGCGAGCTGGGGCTGCCGTCGGTTGCGCTCAACGATGTCCATGCCATGGGCCTCGCCGAGGCACGTCTCGGCGCCGGGCGATCGTCCCGAGTGTGCTTGTCCGTTGCGGTCGGGACGGGGATCGGCGGAGCGATCACGATCGACGGGCGATTGGTCGAAGGCGCCAACGGGCTCGCCGGCGCAGTCGGTCACATCCCCGTGAAGACCGGAGGATCGATCTGCTCGTGCGGTCGGCGAGGCTGCATCGAGGCCGCGGCCGGCGGACCGGCCATCGCTCGGTCGTTCGCCCTCTGCCGCGGCCGTCGGAGGGGCCCGCGGCCGACCGGAGCGGACCGAAACGAGGCCGGCCTGCCGGACGTCGTCGACGGCCTGACGTCGTCGGACGAACCAACCCGGGAATGTGCGCTCCGCGCCACGAGCACCGCCGGCGCGCTGCTCGGGCGGGTCCTCGGGGGCGTCGCGAACACCGTCGACCCGGACATCATCGTGATCGGTGGCGGGGCGGCAGCCGCACTCGGCGAGCCGTTCCTCGCAGCCATCCGGAGTGCCGTCGACGAGGTCGTCCTGTGGCCCACGGGCGTCCCTGTCGTCGCCGCCGGATTCGGGCCCGATGCGGGCGTCGTCGGAGCCGGATTGGCCGCCATCGATGCGGGTCCGTGGGCTACCCCGGAGCCCGGATAGCCTCGCTTCAGTTCGCGAGGCCGAGTCGCACCGCCACCGCGGCCGCTTCCGTCCGGCTCGCCACGCCGAGCTTGCCGAGGATGTTCGAGACATGGACGCCGGCCGTGCTCTGGCTGATGAAGAGTGCGTCGGCGATCTGCCGGTTCGTCTGCCCCACCGCGACGAGTGCCAGGACCTCGCGCTCGCGGGCCGTCAACCCGAAGGGATCGCGGGCTGCCACATCGAGGGGCGCGGCCGGCGGCTCCGCGGCGGGTTCGGTCGCTACCTGATTCCGCAGTGCCAACCGGGCCCGACGGGCCAGCCCGTCGATCTCGTCTCTTAGGGGGACCGCGTCCAGCGAGTCGGTGATGGCCCGAGCGTCGGCCAGCACGCGCCCCGCCTCCGGGCGGTCACCATCCGAGAGAAGTGCCTCACCGTGCCGATAGCGGGCGTAGGCCAGGTACCACGGCCGGCCAACCTCGGCCCAGTGGTTCGCCGCCAGAGCCCACGCGTCCGCTGCTCCCTCGCCCGCCGCCCGAGCAGCCTCGGCCCGGGCAATCGCGATGTAGCCGACGCGGTCGGCGGCGGCCGGGCTGGTGCGGTCGTCGCCGGTGACGGTCGCTGCGGCCTCGTCGGCCAGGCGCATGGCGTCGGCGACCGCGGTCTGGCGCGCCGGCTCCCGATGAGCGGCCCCTGCCGCAAGGGCGCGATCGGCAGCGACCCTCGCGCCCTCAGCTTGGAGGAGTGCCAGGAGCCCGGCGTCGTCCGTCTCGCCAACCCGGGCAATCACCCCGGTTGCCGTGGCCCACGCGTCGTCGAGCCGGCCCTCCGCGATCTCGAGCTCGATGATCCCGGCCGCGATCGGCGCCGTGAACTGGGCGTCCGATGACGACCTCATCCGTGCCGCGGCCTCCCGTAGCACCCTCCGCCCAAGGTCGAGGTCCCCCACTCGAACCGCCAGCGGTCCCGCAATGCTGGCGTGATTGAGCGCGCCCACGCCCTGCGGTTCCGCTTCCGCGGCACGCGCAAGGACCTCCCTGGCCTCGCTCCAGCGCCCCAGGTCGATCAGCGTGGCGGCCCGGTTGCCGTCGTGGAAGACGCCGTAGATCCGCCAGACCCCGTTGCGACGAGCCCAGTCGGATCCCTCGGCACTGACCTCGACGGACTCCTCGAGACGGCCGCAGATCCGGAGGACCCAGGCGTAGTTGCCGTACGTGCGGCCCATCTCGTGGATGTCGTCGACGTTGGGTGTCCGTTCGAAGACCTCCCGCATGGTCTCCACGGCCTGGTTGCAATCGCCGAGCTGCGCGAGGCAGACGCTCAGCGAGTTCATCGCGTTCAGCTCGGCCAGCTCCCCACCCACCGCCCGGGCGACGTCGATCGCCTCGCGGCAGACCTCCTTCGAGTGCCGAAAATGGCCGCGCAGCATCAGGACAGCGCCGTAGCCGCTGAGGGCTCGGGCGAGCGTGGGCGATGGCGGCAACCCTTCGAGGAGCGCCACAGCCCGGGCGTGGCTCTGGAGGGCCTCTTCGAAGTCGCCGGCGCCCCAGGCGATGGGGCCCAGGCGGTCGATGAGGCTGGCGGTCCGGACCACGTCGGTGCCCTGCTCGGACAGCTCGACCGCCCGCCGGGCGGCGTCGACCGCTCCGCCCATCTCGGCCGCGCGCCATCGGGCGAGCGACAGCTCGTGGAGGATCTGGATCTGGTCCACGTCCGTCGGACGGTCGTCCGCCGGGACGGCGTCCCAGAGGTCGAGTGCCCGCTCCAGATCCCGCGCGGCCGCCGGGAACGCGTATGCGCCGGCGCTCGCGCGACCGGCGGCGATCCAGGCCGCAAGCGCTCCGGCCAGGTCGTGGGAAGCCGAGGCGTGATGAGCGAGCGCCGCCAGGTGACCGGCGCCGGCGGCACCGTCGGGCACGGGCCGCTCGCGGAGGGCGGCCGCGTACATCGCGTGGTGGCGCCGCCGTTCGCTCGGGAGGAGATCCTCGTAGATGGCCTCCTGGAGGAGCGCGTGACGGAACGCGTACAGGGCCGTCTGGCCCTGGGCCGTCGCGACGACGATCCCGGCCGCCATCGCCTCCCGCATCGCCGATTCCACGCGTTCATCGTCGGCGCCGGCGACGTCACGTAGCAGGTCGTGGTCGACCGAGCGACCCGCGACCGCTGCGATGCGCAGGACATCCTCGACCTCGTCCGGCAGCGCCGCGACGCGGCTGATCAGGACGTCCCGGAGGTCCGACGGCAGCTGGTCGTGGGGCCGCGTGGCGCCGGCCGCCAGGAGCTCTTCCACGTAGAAGGGGTTGCCCTCAGATCGGTCCCTGACGGTTCGCAGGAGAGCCTCGTCCGGCGGAGCTGTGCGAATGGCCTCGACGAGACGGGCAACCTCGTCCCCGTGCAGACGCTCGAGACTCAGGCGCTCGACGCGCGGCATTCGCTCCATCTCGGCAAGCCAGGGGCGAATCGGATGGCGACGGTGGATCTCGTCAGTCCGGTAGGTGGCGACGACGAGCAACCGTTCGGTACGAGCCGTCCGAGCGATGAACGCGATCACGTCCCGCGTCGAACGGTCCGCCCAGTGGAGATCCTCGACCACGAGGACGACGGGCTGTCGGTCGCTGAGCCGGTGGAGCACGCCCAGGACCGCCTCCATCATCCGGGCCTGGATCCAGTCCGGGCGGATCGGGAGCTCGCCGACGTCGACTGGCGTGCCGAGCTCGGGCACCAGCCGGCCCAGCGTCGGACCGGCTGATCCCATGACCTCCTGGACCTCGGTCGACGGCAGAAGGCGAGTCAGACTGCGCAGGGCGTCGGCGATCGGAGCGAGCGGCAGCCCCTCATCACTGCCCAGGCTGATGGAGGCTCCCTCGAGGACCATTCCGCCCGTATCTCGGGCCTGGCCGACGAGCTGGGCCACGAGGCGGCTTTTCCCGATCCCCGCCTCGCCGCCGACGAGGACCGTCGAAGGCCGGCCGGCGGCCGCCTCGTGCCAGGCTGCGGCGAGAGCCTGCAGCTCTGTCTCGCGGCCGATGAGGACGGGGCTGGAGACGCGGTTCGGCACGCGGCCGATCATAAGCAGGCCTTCACCGAGGGCGCCTGGAAAACGGGCCGGCGATTGCCGACCCGTTCTGTCGTGCCGCTTGCCCGGCGATCACCAGGCAATCAGGTGTCCGGTCGGGACCTAGGCCATCGACCCGACGAGCCGGCGCAGTGCGCCGATCGTCCGCGGGAACCAGGTGTCCGGATGGGACGGGCGGAAGGCGGATCGGCCGCCCCGCGTCAGACGCTGGGCGACGGCCTCGTCGCGGAGCTGCTGCTGGTAGCTATTGATGATCTGGAGGCGGTCCTGGGCTTCCATCATTCGTTCCTTTCGGTCGATCCGGGTGGTGTTCGATGGATGCATCGTCGCCTCGAGCCGCGCTCCTGCCATCACGCGGTCGCCCAATTTTCGGTGTCCGCTGCCCTTCAATTCGGGAGCGCCGTTCGGGCTCGACTCTTTAGAGGATGGATCGCCGCCCTTTACGGATGCGCCGGATCGGCCGCGGATCGATCATCATCCTGGCGTCGGAGGGATCCCGTGGCAGATCGAAACGAGGACAATGCGACCGGAGTCGAGGCGCTGCGCGCGTCGGATCCGATGATGGCCCGCCTGATCGGCCGACCCTCGCGCGACGGATGACGATGGCGTCACCGCAGACCGGCATCTTCGCGCTCGGCACGTCGTCCCACGCCTATCTCGAGTTCGACGTCGAGGCCGCCTCGGACGGCGCGTCGGTCGTGTCCCGGGTCGCCGCCCTGCGCGAGCCGAGGACGACGATCGGCGGCGTCAACCTCGTCGCCGGCTTCCGGCCGGAGCTGTGGGCGGCGGTTGCTCCCGACGCGGCCCCGCCCGGGATCAGCGGCTTCAACGAGCCGCTGGTCGGCCCGACCGGATATGCCCTGCCGGCCACCCAGCACGACGTCGTCATCTGGCTGACCGGCGCGTCGTACGACGTCGTCTTCGACCTCTCGCGCGGCGTCGTCAGCGAGCTGGCCGGCGCCGCGAGCCTGGCCGGCGAGCTCGTCGGCTGGCCGTACCACCACGACCGCGACCTGACGGGCTTCATCGACGGCACCGAGAACCCGACGATCGTCGAGGCGACCGCCGTCGCCGTCGTCCCCGCGGGTTCGCCCGGCGAGGGCGGGTCGATCCTCCTCCTGCAGCAGTGGGAACACGATGCGGCGGCCTGGGAGGGCCTTGCCGCGGCGTCCCAGGAGTGGGTCATGGGCCGCCGCAAGGTCGACAGCGCCGAGCTGGACCCGAAGCCGCCGACGTCGCACGTCGCCCGGACCGACCAGGACGCCTTCGGCAAGATCTTCCGGCGGAACATCGGCTACGGATCGGTCGGCCGGCACGGGACGATCTTCGTCGGGTTCAGCGCCGATCAGGCGATCCTCGTCGCGATGCTCCGCAGCATGATCGGCATCGGCGGCGGCCCACCGGACCACCTCACCGAGTTCACCCGGCCGCTGACCGGCGCCTACTACTTCGTCCCGTCGGCGGAGCGACTGGCTGCGCTCGGAGCGGTCCGCCGGGTCTGAGGGCGACCCTCCGCTCAGCCGGCTCGCATCGCGAAGTAGGCGACGTAGAAGACCGTCCACGACCCGACGTAGGTTGCCAGAGCGACCCTGGGGATGCGGCGGATCAGCCGCCTGGCGATGATCCCGATCGCGGCCATGACGAGCCCGAACAGCCCGACCCGGACGACCCGGTTGAGCGCCACGAAGAGGATCGCCGGTGGGCCGAACCCGAGAAGCGTGGCCTCGTGGACGTAGAGCTTGACCGGATTTCCCTGGAAGGCTCCGCCAAGGAAGGCGGGAAGCCCCTGGGACTCCAGCTCGGAGCGGACCGTCGCGAGGTCGTCCGGACGGATCCCTGGAATCCCGGTCAGCAATCCGCCGACGCCGGCGGGCGCGACCGTCGTCAGGACGGCAAGGACGGCCGCGCCGGCCATCGCCCCGAGGATGATCGCGGCCACGCTGACCGGGACTCGACGAGGAGCGAAGAGCCCGACGAGCCCGATCCAGACGTCGGGCACGATGAACCACAGGAGGGCCTCGGCGAACGCCCAGACGCCGGCGACCCGGACCGCCGCAGGGGTGGATAGCCACCCGGCAAGCGTGCTGAAGGCGCCGCGGTCGTCCGGGCGTTCGAGGGCCACGTCGATCTTCGGCCGTCAGCCCTCCCTGGGCTGCTCGACGATCACGAACCGGTTCCCGTCCGGGTCGCGGAACGAGAACATCGGCACCGGCACCGACTGGATCTCCGGGTCGACGTCGACAGCGGCGGACGACAGGCCGTCGTGCGCCGCCGCCGCGCTGTCGGTCGTCAGTCGGACCCCTGTCTCGGCGCCGGACGCCGGCGCGGTTCCGGCCGCGACGAGGGCGATCGAGGTCGTGGCGCCGGGCGGCGCCACCTCGATCCAGCGCCGGCCCGGGCCCATCGGCGCGTCGAGCCGAGTCTCGAACCCGAGGATGTCGCGGTAGAAGGCGAGCGCCCGATCCTGATCGCGGACGGAAATCGCGATCGTGCGCACATCGGAGATGTGGATCGACGAAGCTGTGGTCGCCACCTGGGCCTCCTTGCGGCTGTCGCCGCCGACACTACGCCTTCGCCGCTCGACCGAGTGAAAGGCGGAGGCGCCGAGAGCTCGTGCTCCTGGCGCCACTCAACTGACGACGGCCGCCCGCGAAACTCATCGGTCGGGGCGATCCAGCCAGTCGCCCGAACGAATCGGCTCGGCCCACGCCGGGAGTGCGCCGGCGAACGTGTACGCCCACGCCTCGTCGACGGGACCGTCGAGCAAGCGCACCCGGCGACGGATGTACTCGGACGCCGGCTCGTCCGCCGGGTCGTAGGCCTCGAGCTCGTCCAGGCGGGCGAGGAGCGTCGCCCCGGGGAGCCGGTAGAGCTCGACGGCAACCTTGCCGTCGGCGCCCGGCACGAAGGCCGGATAGCCGTACTCGCGATCGCTGTTCGCCGGCAGCCCGAACAAACGGCCCGCGATCGTGCCCTCACCGAGCAGCTCCGCAGACGCGATCAGCGCATGGTTTCGCTCGCCTCGACGGAGCGTCCCGTAGACCGCCACGATCGGTCGGTCGGCCGTGTCCGTCGGGCGTCCGCGGGCCGGCCCGATCGCGCGGGCCAGTCGCCGAATGCCCTCGTCGATGGAGCTCTCGTCGATGGCGCCGTAGCCGAAGATCAAGCCGTCCGGTCCGGGCCCGACCCGCCTCGTCGACAGCGCCCCGAGCCCGATGCTCGCCTCGGCGGCCGCTTCGACGACCTCGGTGTCGATCGCCCTGAACGCCTCCGGCAGCCAGGCCAGGACGTGGAGCCCGGCCGATGCGCCGGTCGGTCGCAGGTCGGGCAGGTGGCGGGCGAGCGCCGCGAGGAGCGCGTCGCGACGCCGACGATAGATCGGCCGCATCCGGCGCAGGTGATGGTCGAGCTCGCCGCGGGACAGGAAGTCGGCGAACGCCAGCTGGTCGAGCGAGGCCGAGCCCATGTCGGCGGCAACCTTCGCGGCGGCGACCGGCTCGACGAGCCGCTCGGGGAGGATCAGCCAGCCGAGACGGAGACCGGGCGCGAGCACCTTGCTCGCCGAGCCCGCGTACACCACCCGACTGGGGCTGAGACCCTGGATGGCTCCGATCGGCTCGCGGTCGTAGCGGAACTCCGCGTCGTAGTCGTCCTCGATGATCGTCGCCCGCCGTCGATCGGCCCACTCCACCAGTGCGGCACGGCGTGCCGGCGGAAGCACCGCCCCGGTCGGGTACTGGTGCGCCGCCGTCACGACGACCGCATCAGCGTCCGCTCCGCCGAGCCGGTCCACGTCGAGACCGTCGTCGTCGACGCGAACCGGGACCCAGCGCAGCCCGGCCGCCTCGATCGTGGCCCGGTACTCCGGATCGGATGGGTCCTCGACCGCGACGCGCCGCGCGCCGCCGGCCCGGAGGACGCGCAGGACGAGCCCGAGACCCTGGGCGAACCCCGAGGAGACGACGATGTCGGCTGGATCAGCCGCGGTGCCTCGGACGCGGTTCAGGTACGCGGCCAACGCCGATCGGAGCTCCGGGACACCGTGACCGGCGCCGTAGGTGAGCCGATCGCTCGGAGCGTGCGCGAGCGCCTGCCGCATTGAGCGAAGCCACACCCCGCGCGGGAACTCGGTCACGTCCGGGCGACCCGGTCGGAAGTCGAAGCGGAAGGTCGGAGGCTGCGCGGCGGGGTGCGGTCGCGGCTTCTCGGAGGTCGCCCGCGCGACGCGCGTCGCGCCGCCCGACCGACTGACCAGGTAGCCCTCGGCGACGAGCTGCTCGTAGCTCTCGACGACGATGCCGCGGGACACGCCGAGCTGCGACGCGAGCGCGCGGCTCGATGGAAGGACCGTTCCGGCCTCGAGCCGCCCCTCGCGAACCGCCGTCCGGATGGCGCGCTCCAGCTGACGATGGAGGGGGTCGGACGCCTGCCGGTCGAGCTCGACGAGCAGCTCCAGGCTCGAACTGGTCTTCGATCTCGGCATCGAACCGGACCTTATCAGGAGACCGGTTCACCGGCATGATCCGGGTCACGGGACGAGACATCCCGAACCTGAGAGGTGACAATCCATGGACGTTCTGATCGTGATCCTCGCCGTCGTGGCGCTGGTCGCCGCCGTCGACCTGGCCGCCGTTCGCTTCGGCACCGAGAGCCGCGACGGCTTCACCGATGCGCGGCTCCGACAGCACTGGCGCTGAACGGACCGGAGGAGACTGCCAATGGCGACCTGGAACGATCTCGCGACGGCGGACCCGGACCTCGCCGACGCCGGCCGCCGGCTCCTGACCCGTTCGGGGATCGGCGAGGGGCTCCTGGCGACCGTCCGCGGTGACGCGCCGCCTCGGATCCATCCGGTCTATGCCGAGGTCGTCGACGGCCGCCTGCTGACGTTCGTGATCGAGGCGTCGGCCAAGGCGGCCGACCTGGCGACGGACGGCAGGTACGCGCTCCATACCCACGTCGACCCGGCGGCACCCGACGAGTTCACGGTTCGCGGCCGCGGGCATCAGGTCACCGACCCCGACCTTCGTCGGAAGGCGCTCGCGGCGTGGGCCTTCGACGCGGGTGACGGCTACCGCCTGGTCGAGCTCGACATCGACAGCGCCCTGCTCGGGCGACGCCCGACCGCGGACGACTGGCCACCCGTCTACTCGTCCTGGAGACCCGCCGAGCCGGCGTAGTCTCCCGCCCGATCGTCAGCCGGGACCGATGGCGACGGCCGCCTCGACGATGGCCGCCGCGAGCTCGTCGACGTCGACATCCGTCGCCGGCGTCGCGATCGCACCCAGCCCTCGCGGAGCGAGGTAGAACCCGGCCAGGAGCAGACGGACGAACAACTCGGCCGGGCCGGCGCCGGTCGAGACCGCGGAGGCCGCGGTTTCCTGGCCGAGCCGGACCTGGAAGAGCGACGCGGCGGCGGCGACGCGGACGCCGGCTCCGGCCCTCGCGGCCCGGTCAGCGACGCCGTCGCGCAGGCGGACGGCCTGTCGGTCGAGGTCGGCGTAGACATCCGGCGTCAGCTGCGCCAGCGTCGCGAGCCCGGCGGCCGCCGCGACCGGATTGCCGTTGAACGTGCCGCCGTGGGTCAGCGCGCCGGCGCGGCGCGCGTCGAAGCGGTCCATCACCTCGGCGGCGCCACCGAACGCGGCGAGGGGATAGCCGCCGCCGATGATCTTGCCGAGCGTCGTCAGGTCGGGACGGACGCCGACCAGCGACTGGGCCCCGCCGGGAGCCGCACGGAACGCGATGATCTCGTCGAAGATCAGGAGCGCGCCGATCCGGTCGCAGATGTGGCGGAGGCCCTCCAGC
>VBFG01000127.1 GCA_005882635.1 Chloroflexota bacterium
GGTCGCGCTGCCGGCTGCCGGGGTCAGCCAGAGGGGCGCCGGACGGGCGGGGCGTCCCGTGGTGATTGGAACGATCGTTCCAGTCTCGGTGCCCGAATCGACCCCGATCGACGGCTCGACGGGGTTGATCGACGCGGGTCCTGGCTCGTGATCCTCGGCCCGGCGGCCGGGCGCGAGGGCGTCGTCGTGAGGCGGCTCGTCGCGCCAGCGGCGATCGCCGGGCCCGCCGGGCGCCGGTCCCGCCGGCACCGTCGCGGCCAGCGGATCGGCCAATGTCGCCGCGAATCGTGCGTGAATCGCGTTCGGCGCGACGGTCACTCGGACCTCGCGCGAGGCCGGGGGTCGGGCCCGAAGGACTTCGATGAGGGCGGCGCCGCTGGCCAGTCCGAGGACCAGGCCGAGTGCCAGGAAGGCAAACTCGTTCGCGGTCAAGTTCCGCCATTCTCCTCGGCCGCGCCCGGCGGCCTTGCGAAGATCCCCCGCGGAGCGTAGCTGCGCGCGAGCCGTCGGTCAACTTTTCCGAGGCCGCCGACGAGTCGCCGGCGAGCGCTCGCGGATGACCGGCGACACGCATGAGCGGGCCGCGAATGGTAGATTGGGATCGCCGGGTCACGCTGCTCCGCGTCGTGCCGGACGCTCGTCTCCCCGGGACCGGACCGCATTCGAAAGGCACGTCCTCGACCTTGGCGATCGAACCCCTCCAGGAATTCCTCGTCCAGCCCGTCGACGCGTCCTGGCTCCAGTGCAACATCGAGTGCCAGGAGGCATGCCCGGTCGGGACGAACTGCCGCGGCTACCTGAATCTCGCGGCCGAGGGGCGGTTCGAAGAGGGCTACATCCTGTCGCGCGAGCCGAACCCGGTCGCGGCGATGTGCTCGTACGTATGCTCCGCGCCCTGCGAGCGGGCCTGCCGCCGCGGCGACATCGATCGGCCGCTCGCCATCCGGGCCATGAAGCGCTTCCTCGTGGAGTGGCACGAGGCGTCCGGCATCCCCGACGTCATGCCCCAGATCACCCCGCGACCGGAGCGCGTCGCGGTCGTCGGTGCCGGACCGGCCGGTCTCGCCGTCGCTCGCGAGCTCGCGATGAAGGGCATCCGGGTCACCGTCTTCGACAGCCTGCCGTACGGCGGCGGGACGATGCTCATCGGCGTCCCGGCCTTCCGCCTGCCGCGCGAGGCGATCGAGATGGACGTCCGGCTCGTCGAGCGGCTCGGCGTCGAGTTCCGGTTCAACACGACGGTCGGCGTCGACGTCACCTTCGAGGAGCTCCAGCGCGATTACGACGGGGTCGCCCTGACCGCCGGTGCGATGGACCCCGTCGCGCTCGACGTTCCCGGTGGCGACCTCGACGGGGTCGACTACGGCGTCGACTTCATGAAAAAGGCGAACCTCGGCCAGGAGCTGTACGTCGGCAAGGACGTCGTCGTCATCGGCGGCGGCTACACCGCGATGGACTGCTCGCGGACGAGCCTCCGCCACGGCGCCGAGCACGTCTCGATCGTCTACCGCCGGACGCGGTCGGAGCTGGTCGTCGACGAGGAGGAGCTCGGCGAGACCGAGCGCGAGGGCGTCCGGATGGAGTTCCTCGCCAGCCCGATCGAGGTCCTGGGCGAGGACGGCCACGTCACGGGCGTCCGGTTCATCCGCAACCGCCTTGGTGAGCCGGACGCTTCGGGCCGCCGCTCGCCGGTGCCGATCGAGGGCAGCGAGTTCACGATCCCAGCCGACGTCATCATCCCGGCCGTGTCGCAGGCCGCGGACCTGACGTTCCTCCCCGTCGAGGCGAGCTTCGAGATCAACCGCGGCCGGGTCAAGGTCGACCCGGCCACCTATGCCACGAACGTCCGCGGTGTCTTCGCCTGCGGCGACTTCGTGACCGGTCCGACGACGCTGATCGAGGCCGCCGGTCACGGCAAGAAGTGCGCCTATGCGATCGACCGCTACCTGTCGGGTCGGACCGACGTGACCGTCACGCCGAATGTCAAGATCACGAGCTCGTGGCGGCACGACATGCCCGAGCTGTACGACGTCCTGCCCCGCCAGCACATCCCGATGGCGCCGCTCGCGGCGCGGATGGCGTCGACCGACCCGGAGGTCAACTTCAACACCCCGGTCGAGTACGGCTACGACGCCGTGGGCGCGGTCGCCGAGTCGACCCGCTGCCTGATGTGCAACTACAACATCTGGTTCGACCCGTTCCGCTGCGTCCTGTGCGGGGCGTGCGCGGATGTCTGCCCCGAGGGCGTCATCCACATGGTCGACGTGAACCAGCTCAAGACCGAGGGCCTCCTCCCGGAGATCGAGGAGTCGTACGGCTGGGACAACGGCGCGGCGATGATCCTCGACGAGGAGCGCTGCATCCGCTGCGCCCTCTGTGTCAAGCGTTGCCCGTTCGACGCCATTACGATGGAGCGGTTCGAGCTGCAGGAGATCTCGACCGACGGTCGGCTCTACAAGGAGTCGTACCGCGACGCCCAGCTGGCCGGCACCCCCGGCGTCGCAGGAGGAGCCCGGTGAGCTTCCTGGAGCGGATGGATCAGAGCATCCGCCGCAGCATGGCCTGGCGCACGCTCTTCCGCCAGCCGTACCCCAACGACGAGCGGTCGCGGGCGTACGCGGTCATGAACAACGTCTTCCTGCACATCCACCCGGTCCGCGTTCGCCAGCACGCGGTGAAGTTCGCCTACACGTTCTGCCTCGGCGGGCTGTCGTTCTTCCTGTTCCTCGTGCTGACGATCACCGGCGTCTACCTGATGTTCTTCTACGTGCCGTCGGCGACGCTGGCGTACACGAACATCCTCGACATCCAGAGCCAGGTCACGTTCGGCCTGCTGACCCGGAACATCCATCGGTGGGGCGCCCACCTGATGGTGTTCTTCGTCTTCCTCCACATGATGCGGGTCTTCTACCACGGGGCCTACAAACCGCCGCGCGAGTTCAACTGGGTCGTCGGGGTCGTGCTGCTCTTCACAACGATCATGCTGTCCTTCACGGGCTACCTGCTGCCGTGGGACCAGATCGCCTACTGGGCGATCACGATCGGGACGAACATGGGCGGTTACGCGCCGCTCATCAACACGCCGGTCAACCGACTGCTCCTCGGCGGGCTGGAGGTCGGCCAGAACACGTTGCTCCGCTTCTACGTGCTCCACATCATGTTCTTCCCATTGGTCGCGGCCATCTTCCTTGCCGTCCACTTCTGGCGGATCCGCAAGGACGGCGGTATCTCCGGGCCGCTGTAGATGCTGACGTCATCCATGCCGATCGGCGGCGAGGCACGCGTCTTCGGTCGTGGGCTGACCGAACGAGCCACCGAACCTCAACTCCGTGGTTCCTCCGGGCGCCCGGCGACCGACACCGCGATCGAAGGCGGGATGTGGGCCGCTCCTTGGCTCGTTCGGTCGTGGGCTGACCGAACCGATCTTCGGCGGGACTCCGAGCGATGACGGACACCAAGAGCCCGCCCGATCGGCGAGTCGTCCTGCCCGTCGACCCCACCCGGCGGACGGAGATCGACAAGCAGCGCGTCCCGATGTCGGCCCGGCCATACCGGCTGCTGGCACTCGTCAAGCAGGATGCGGTCGTCCGGGTTCAGAAGGAACCCGACGACACGGTCATGACCTGGCCGCACCTGCTGTCGATCGAGTTCCTCGCGGCCGGGATGATGAGCGTCTTCCTGCTCCTCATGGGCCTCTTCATCAACGCCCCGCTGGAGGAGCTGGCGAACAGCAACGTGACCCCGGCCGTGGCCAAGGCGCCGTGGTACTTCCTCGGCCTCCAGGAGCTGCTGGCTTACTTCCACCCGACCGTCGCGGGCGTGCTGACGCCGCTCCTCGTCCTCGTCGGCGCGGGGTTCATCCCGTACATCGACCGAGGGAATCTGACGGCGACCAGACCGTCGGAGCGGAAGACGGCGGTCGTCCTCTTCACGATGTTCTGCGCCCTCGGCCTGACGCTGACGTTCGTCGGGATCTTCTTCCGCGGCCCCGGCTACAGCTTCGTCATCCCGTACCTGCCTTTCTTCGAGAACTCCTCGCCCGGCCTCCACTTCTCCCTCTGACCAACCGAGATCACGAGACGGGAACCCGAATGACTCCTTCGAGCGAGCGCGCATGAGCAACTACCACGTCGAGCCCGCGGACCGGCCGAAGGCCCTCGTGCCGCAGGCGATCAAGTCGCTCCGGCGGAGCCAGGTCCAGGGCATCTCGCGGCGGCAGCTGCTGCGCTACTCGATCGGCGGCGGGATCGCCCTGTGGCTGCTCGAGGTCACCGCCGGCACGATCGGCTTCATCTGGCCGAACCTGACCGGTGGCTTCGGCAGCAAGGTCAAGATCGGGACGCTCGAGGACCTCAAGCTCGCCAACAGCAACCTGCCGATCTCGGATGGCTTCCCGGCGTACTTCCCGGAGGCACGCGCGTACATCATCCTCATGGATCCCGGCCGGCAGCAGTTCCTGGCCGGCGAGGACCCGACCGGCGAGGGCACGCCGCTGAACGTTCGCGGGCTCTACCAGCGCTGCCCGCACCTCGGCTGCAAGCCGAACCCATGCCTCAAGAACTTCTGGTTCGAGTGCCCCTGCCACGGGTCGCGCTACGACCGCCTCGGGATCAAGGCCGCCGGGCCACAGTACGGGCCGGCGCCGCGGAGCATGGATCGCTTCTCGGCCAGCGTCGACGGTTCGGGGATCCTGACCCTCGACACCGGCAAGATCACCCTCGGACCCTTGCCGATCGCAGTGGGCCAGCCGGGCATCATCCCGCCGCGCACGCCGACCGGCTGCATCTGATGACCGACCAGACCCCGTCGACGCCGGCGCCCGTCCCGGACGCGACGCCCGACGCGGTGTCGGCGGAACCGGGCGCCGACGCACCCGAGGAACGCCTCCCGGCGACGGTCCCACCGAGCCAGCTGACGGCGGACCGGTTCACCTCGCCCCCGTCCCTCCGGGCGACCGCCGGACTGACCCCGGCCCGGTCGGCGGGGATCGTCCGCCAGTCGGCCGCCGCCCGGTGGGTCGGCTTCCTGACGGTCATCTTTGTCAGCCTGTTCATCGTCGGCTACTGGTTCTACGAGCTCGGCGCGCCGCTCGGGCTGTCGACGCCCCGCCTCGCCGCCGAGGCCGATGCCCAGCAGGTGACCGACGTCGAGCGCGGCTACAACCTGTTCGAGGCGAACTGCGCCCGCTGCCACGGCCCGAGCGGCCTCGGGCCGAACGAGCCGGATGCGGCGACGGTCGGCTACATCGGCCCCCAGCTGAACTCGCAAGAGAAGCTGTTCAGCCACCTCAACGAGTCGTACCTGAAGAACGTCCTGACCGTCGGCGGTCGCTACGTCTGCGGCAACGCCAACTCGCAGATGCCGGTGTGGTCCGATCAGGGCAACCCGCCCGGGCCGCTCAACTACCGCCAGATCCAGGAGCTGATCGCGTTCCTTCGGGCGACGAACGACAAGACGTACGAGAAGCGCGACCCGTCGACCAGCGAGCCGATCATCGATCCAGCGACCGGCAAGGTCGCGACGTTCACCGGCTGGAGCGATCCGAACTACAAGCCCGCGCCGGGCGCCACGCCGTATCCCGACTGCTACCTCAACGCGTTGACCGGCGGCGGCGGAGCCGGAGCGTCCGGCGCGCCGGCCGCTTCGATCAACCCGAACGCGCCGGTCGTGACCGTGACGGCCCCGGTCGGCGCGGCCACGGCGGGCTTCACCCCGACGACGCTCGAAGCGAAGGCGAACACGGCCTTCACCCTGACCTTCGACAACCAGGACAACCAAGCGCCTCACAACGTCGTCATCAGCGACCCGAGCGGCAAGCCGGTGCCGATGGGCGACACGACGTTCTTCACCGGCCCCCAGAAGAAGTCGTACGCGATCCCGGCCCTGACGGCCGGCACGTATAGCTTCCTCTGCCAGGTCCACCCGACGGTGATGAAGGGCACCCTCGAGGTCAAGTAGCGAACGATGGCGACTCAGGCGCTCTACCCAGGGACGACGCGGACCCGCCGCCGCGCCCTGTTCGGGCTGCTCGACGCCGACAGCTGGTCGTGGGCCTTCGTGAAGGCGCTCTTCTGGTTCGTCCTGATGATCTTCATGCTCGGCTACATCCCGGATCGCGCCTATTACTTCACGGTCAACCGGACGATCGACCTCGGGATCCTTGCCTGGAGCCCGGTCAACTTCTGCCCCGCGGGCAACCGGACGCTGCCGTGCCCGGCGCCCGTCGGAGCGGTCGTGCCGTGGGACATTTCGCCGCAGGAGCTCGCCCTGCCGGCGCCCCGAACGGACGGTGCGGTCGTCCAGTCCGGCACCTCGCTCCTCTTCGTCGGCGGGTCGGACGGCAAGTCGGCGGTCGACACGACCTTCGTCGCGAAGACCTCCGGCACCGGCAACTTCGACAAGTGGGATCCGAACGGCCCGAAGCTGCCGGCGCCGCGGTCCAATGCCGGCGTGATCTACTCGGGGGGCAAGATCTACGTCGTCGGCGGGCTCGACGCCAATGGCAAGCCGACCGATACGGTCTTCGTCCTCAGCCCGGACTCGACGTCGGGTGCGCTCGGCAAGTGGCAGACGTCCGACGAGGCGAAGCTCGACCTCAAGCTCCCCGAACCGCGGGCCGGCGCCTCCCTCGTCGCGGCGTCGGACGGGTTGTTCCTCGTCGGCGGGACGAACGGGAAGGGCCCGCTCGACACGATCCTGAAGTCCACCTTCGACAAGAAGACCGGGGCGCCCGGCAAGTGGACGCCGCAGGCCGGCAAGCTGTACACGGCCGTCACCGACGCGACGGCGGCCGTCAACGGCACCTTCGTCTGGGTCTACGGCGGAACGACGGCCGACGGCAAGCCGACGAACCTCGTCCAGCGCGCGGAGTACGGGACGGGCGCCGACGCGACCAACATCGTCCGGGTCGGGATCCGGGCCGGCTCGACGAATCTGCCCGCGCCGCGCACGAACCTCGACGGGTATGCGGCGAACGGCAACCTCTACGCGGTCGGCGGCGGCGATGGCTCGAAACCGCAGAGCACGCTGTATTGGGCGGTCCCGACGTCGACCGGCGACCTGCCGGAATGGAAGCACGTCGACGTCAGCGATCTGCCCGCGGCCGGCAACGCCGGCGGTGCGCCGTTCGTCCTCGGCCCGAACGCGATCATCGTCGGCGGGACGACCGCCGACGGCGTCCAGGCCTCCAGCATCCGGGCGAACATCGCGCCGGAGGCGCCATTCTTCCAGCTGGGCCCCGTCGGGGCGACCGTCCCGGCGCTCAAGATCGACGGGGAGATCGGCCAGCAGCTCGGCTACCTGAACGCGAACACCATCGGCATCGTCGACTTCGCGATCTTCCTGGTCATCGGCTGGGCCTTCGCCCATCGGGAGCAGATCGCGGCCTGGCGCGAGCGGCGGCGCCGCGAGCGGGAGCTGCGCGCCCGAGCCTGAACCAAAGGGCGCCCGCCCGCCGCCACTCTGCGGCTTCCTCCGACCAATATCACTGCCATCGTTTGCTGGGCGGCTTGCGGTCCCTTAAGGCAGTTCCGACCGAGGTCCGACGCCTCGTCCGAGCACGGCCACGCACGGATTCCGGTCTCTCATGCGTCCGGATCGCGGCTTGTTCCCGCTCTACCCCCGGAGATAGCAGTGGCGGTGATATTCGCGGTCGCCAGGCATGCGGGCGTGCTGTCGCGAACCGGTCCAAGCCTCAGCCCGGCAGCTCGCCCTCACCCTGCTCCGGCTCGCCGTGGCGCGTCGGCAGTCCGGCCCGAGCCCAGGCGGTCGTGCCGCCCTCGACGTTCCGAACGTCGGTCCAGCCGCCCTGGAGCAGGAAC
>VBFG01000073.1 GCA_005882635.1 Chloroflexota bacterium
GGCTGCGGAGCGAGACGATCCGGCGCGCGAATCTCAGCTCGATCGTCCGCGAGCTCCACGCCGGCGGGCCGATGTCGCGATCCGGCCTCGTCGCGCGGACCGGCCTCACCCGGAGCGCGATCCGCGGCCTGATCGGCGAGCTCGTCGCCGGAGGCTTCGTCCGCGAGGGCCGCGCCGCCCGCCTCGGAACGCCGGGCCGGCCGTCGCCCCTGGTCTACCCGGCATCGGATGGGGCGCTGGTCCTTGCCCTCGACATCGAGGTCGACTCGCTCGCGGCCGCCCTGATCGGCCTCGGCGGCGAGGTCCTCGAGCACATCCGGATCGACCGCCAGCGCGGTCATTCCTCGCTCGTCGCGGTCGTCGACGACCTGGCCGCGCTGGCCCGGATCGTCCGCGGTCGTCGGCCGGTCGCCCAGTCCGAGGTCGGGATCGGCGTCGCGATCGCCGGCGTGGTCCGCCGGGCGGACGGCCTCGTCTCGCGGGCGCCGAACCTGGGCTGGACCGACCAGCCGCTCGGCGACCGGCTCGCCCGGGTCCTCGGCGACGACGTCCCGATCTTCGTCGCGAACGAGGCGGACCTCGGCGCGCTGGCCGAGGCGCGCCGTGGCGTCGGCGCCGGAGTCGACCACATCCTGTTCGTGTCCGGCGAGGTCGGCGTCGGCGGGGGGCTCATCGTCGATGGCCAGCCCTTCACCGGCGTCGCCGGCTATGGCGGCGAGATCGGCCACTTCCCGGTCAACCCCCGCGGCCGGACGTGCAGCTGCGGGGCGATCGGCTGCTGGGAGACGGAGGTCGGTGCCAATAGCCTCCTCCGCCGGGCAGGCCGGTCGGAGCGCGGAGAGCGGGCCGAGATCGAGGCGCTCCTCGCCGACGCCGACGCAGGATCGCCACGGGCGCTCGCGGCGCTCGAGGAGACGGGCCGCTGGCTGGGCCTCGGCGTGGCCGGCCTTGTGAACATCCTCAACCCCCGCCTCGTCGTCTTCGGCGGGCTGTTCCAGCGCATCCATCCCTACGTCGCCGCGATCGTCGAGTCGGAGCTCGACCGGCGGACGCTGCCCGCGCCGCGCCGGCTCGTCCGGGTCGTGGCGGGATCCCTGGGCGCCGAGGCGCCGCTCGTCGGAGCGGCGGAGCTCGCCTTCGAACCCGTGCTCGCCGACCCGGCGTCGTGGCTCAGACGGCCCGACGCCGACCTGTCCCGGAGTGCGAAGATCGCTGTCAGGAGGGTGGTAGCCTAGCGCCGACCGTGCGATGCCATTGAGGGAACTCGTTGGAGGAGGAGTGCACCACATGATCACGCGACGACTGGCGGTCGTTGTTGCAGGGGCGATGGTGGTCCTGAGCGCCTGTAGCAGCACGCCGAGCGGTGGAGCCGGTGGATCCGGCGGAACCGCGACCGGCTGTACGGTCGGTGTGTCCTGGAACAACTACTCGCAGGAGCGCTGGAAGAAGGCCGACGAGCCGGCCATGCAGAAGGCCATCGCGGCCAAGGGCGGCAAGTACATCCGCGCCGACGCCAACGACAAGGCCGAGCAGCAGACCACCGACATCGCCAACCTGATCAACCAGGGCGCAAAGGTCCTGATCGTCCTCGCGAAGGACTCCGAGGCGATCAAGCCGGCGATCGCGGATGCGACCTCGAAGGGCGTCAAGATCATCGCCTATGACCGCCTGATCGAGGACGCGACCACCTTCTACATCACCTTCGACAACAAGAAGGTCGGCACGTTGATGGCGCAGACCCTGATCGGGCTCGTGCCGAAGGGCAACTACGCGATCATCCTCGGCGCCGCGACCGACCCGAACTCCGCGTTCCTCCGCTCGGGCATGACCGAAGCGGGCATCCCGAAGCTCAACGAGACGAGCCCCGCCGGGATCAAGGTCGTGTTCGAGAAGAACACCGACAACTGGGATACGACGAACGCGAAGAACAACATGGAAGCCGCGCTGAACGCGAACGGCAACAACATCCAGGCCGTCCTGTCCGAGAACGACAGCATGGCGACGGGCGTCGTCCAGGCACTCACGGCCGTCGGCCTGAAAATCCCGGTCACCGGCCAGGACGGCGACACCGCCGCCCTGAACCGCGTCGCCCTGGGCACGCAGGCGGTTTCGGTCTGGAAGAACGCGTTCGCCCTCGGCGAGACCGCCGGCGACGTCGCGATGCAGCTCTGCGGCGGCGCCGCGCTGAAGGACGTCAAGGCCCCCGGCGATCTGCCGAAGGCCGCGGCGCCGGCGTCGCTGAACGCGACGGCGTTCACGACCCCGGGCGGCAACTCCGTCCAGTCGATCATCCTGACGCCTACGGCGATCACGAAGGACAATCTGAAGGACACGATCGACGCCGGTTGGGTGACGAAGGACGCGGTGTGCGCCGGAGTCGCCGCTGGTTCGACGCCCGCCTGTAGCTGATCCGGAGCTCCACCTCAGCGTTTGCGACCTGCTCCCGCGGTCCCCGCGGGGCAGGTCGCTTCCATTCAGGTCTGATCGGGAGTTGACGAGCCAGGAGTAGACCGCATGACGGACGTCGCCGGGGTAACCCCGGGTCAAGTTGCCGGTCGGAACCGCCAGAGCCTCGGCGACCTCGTCAAGGCGACGGAGATCGACCTTCGCCTGTTCGGGATGGTCCTCGCGCTCGTCGTCATCTGGATCGGTCTGGGCCTGGCGAACCCGGTGATCCTCGAGCCCGTCAACTTCCTCACGTTCTCGGTCCAGGCCGCGTCGACGGCGGTCCTGGCGACCGGCATGGTGCTCGTGATCGTGTCGCGCAACATCGACCTGTCGGTCGGGTCCGTCGTCGGCCTGATCGGCATGGGCTATGCCGTCTTCATGGCCGACATCGTCCCGACGACGATCGGTCTCGGCAATCCCATCGGCTGGATCATCGCCCTCGCCCTCGGCATCCTCTTCGGTGCCCTGATCGGTGCGTTCCAGGGCTTCCTGATCGCCTACGCCGAGATCCCCTCGTTCGTCGTGACGCTCGGCGGGCTGCTCGGCTTCCGCGGCCTCATCTGGCAGTTCAGCGGCGGCACGACGGTCGCCCCGAATCTGCCGACGTTCAACCTCCTCGGCGGCGGGCCGGAAGGCTCGCTCGGAGGCATCTGGGCGTGGCTCCTCGGCGCGATCATCAGCGTCGCCGCCGTCCTTCTCCTGCTCAGCGCCCGCCGCACCCGGCGCAAGTACGGCTTCCCGCTCCGGCCGATGTGGGCCGAGGCAGCGATCGCGGTCGTGTCGGTCCTCGCCATTTTCGCCGGCGTCTTCGTCGCCAATTCGTACCACTGGCCGCCTGGGCTCGCCACGGCCTATGCCCAGGCGCACGGCATCGCCGAGCCGCCGGGCGGCCTGGTGATCGAAGCCGGGATCCCGATCCCGCTCCTGATCGTCATCGGCGTCACGATCGCCATGACCTTCCTGTCGACCCGGCGACGGTTCGGGCGCGACATCTTCGCCTACGGCGGCAACCCGATCGCCGCCGAGCTGGCCGGCATCAACACCCGCTGGGTCGTCATGCGGACGTTCATCCTCATGGGGATCCTCTGCGCGATCAGCGCCGCGATCGCCTCGGCCCGCCTGAACGGCGGCACGCTTGACCTTGGCACGGGCTACGAGCTGTACGTCATCGCGGCGGCGGTGATCGGCGGGACGTCGTTTGCCGGTGGCATCGGGACGATCCCGGGGGCGATCCTCGGGGCTCTCGTCATGCAGTCGCTCCAGTACGGGCTCGGCTTCCTCGGGTTCAACTCGCCGCAGGTCAACATGGTGGCGGCGGTCGTCCTCGTGGCGGTCGTGGGCATCGACTCCTGGAATCGGCGGCGGGCACGATGACCGCGGAGGCAGGCACGATGACGGAGACGGCAACAGCCCCCACGGCGCCCGCGACATCGGGCACCCCGCTCGTCGAGATGCGGAACATCAACGTGGCGTTCGGCGGTGTCCACGCCGTCCGCGACGTGACGATCGACCTCTTCCCGGGCGAGGTGGTCGGCCTCGTCGGCGGCAACGGCGCCGGCAAGTCGACGCTGACGAAGGTCCTGTCGGGTGCCCAGCGGGCGGATTCCGGGCAGATTCTGATCGAGGGCGAGACGAAGAACATCACGAACCCGCGCGACGCCAAGGAGTACGGGATCGAGTGCATCTACCAGACGCTCGCCCTCGCCGACAACCTCGACGCGCCGGCGAACCTCTTCCTCGGCCGGGAGCTGACGACCCGCCTCGGGAACCTCGATGACGATCGCATGGAAGACGCGACCCGCAAGGTCATGGGCCGGCTGAACCCGAACTTCCATCGGTTCACGACGCCGGTGGTGTCGTTGTCCGGCGGGCAGCGCCAGGCCGTCGCGATCGCACGAGCCGTCTACTTCAACGCGAAGATCCTGATCATGGACGAGCCGACCGCGGCCCTCGGCCCGGCCGAGACCGCCCAGGTGCGGAACCTCGTCCGCCAGCTGAAGGCGGAAGGGATCGGCATCCTCCTGATCAGCCACGACATCCACGACGTGTACGACCTGGCCGATCGGGTGAGCGTCATGTACCACGGCCAGATCGTCGATACGGTGAACAAGCACGAGGTCTCGACCGACGACATCCTCGGGATGATCATCCTCGGCAAGAAGCCCGGCGACGTCACCCAGAAGGAGCTCGAGCAGCTGGAGCTGCGGGGCTGAGCCTCGCCGGCCGTCAGGCCGAGCGGAAGGTGGGCGAGAGGGCCGGATAGAGCCCGCGGTAGACCGCGTGTCGGTCGCGGTAGATCGCCGCGTTCGGGCCCGGCGCGGCCGCGACCGTCGCGTCGATCCATGCACCGGCGGCCGCCTCGACGGTTGGGTGCCAGCCGGCTCCAACGGCGGCCAGGATCCCGGCCCCGAACGCCGCGCCCTCGGCCGTCGCGACCGTCGCGAGCTCGACCCCGAGGACGTCGGCGAGGATCTGGCGCCAGACCGGGCTGGCCGTCCCGCCGCCCGACGCCCGGATCCGCGTCGGCGGTGGCATCCCGGCGGCGACCATGAGATCCAGGCCGTCCCGCAGCCCGAACGCGACACCCTCCAGCACGGCCCGGGTTAGGTGCCGTCGGTCGTGGCCCACGGTGAGCCCGACGAACGCCCCTCGAGCGAGCGGGTCCGGGTGGGGCGTCCGCTCGCCGGTCAGGTACGGAAGGAAGAGCAGACCATCGCTGCCGGGGTCGATCTCGCCCGCGGCGTCGGTCAGGGCGCCGTACGGCTCGCCGGGTGCGAGCGTGTCGCGGAACCAGCGCAGGCTCCCGGCCGCGGACAGCATGACCGACATCAAGTGCCAGCGGCCCGGGACCGCATGGCAGAAGGCGTGGACGCGTCCGCCGGGCTCGACGATCGGTCGGTCGGTCGGGGCGAAGATCACCCCGGAGGTCCCGAGGGACAGGGCAGGCACGCCGGGCTCCACAGCTCCCAGTCCGACCGCGTTGGCGGCCTGGTCGCCGCCGCCGGCGACGACCGGCGTCCCGGCCCGGAGCCCGGTCGCCATGGCCGCGGCTGTTGTCACGACGCCGGTGACGGTCGGGCCCTCGAACGTCGGTGGCAGCCACGACCGATCGATCCGGAGCGCGTCGACGACCTCGTCGGACCAGTCGCGTGCTCGTAGATCGAACAGGATCGTGCCGGCGCCGTCGGCCTTGTCGATCGCGTGGTCGCCGGTCAGCTGCAGGCGGACGAAGTCCTTCGGCAGCAGGACGTGCGCCGCGCGCCGCCAGACGTCCGGCTCGACATCCCGGACCCAGACGAGCTTCGGCGCGGTGAACCCGGTCAGCGCATCGTTGCCGGTGATCGCGATCAGGCGATCGCGACCGATCGTCGCGCGGATCTCGTCGCACGCGGCCGCGGTCCGCTGGTCGTTCCAGAGGATCGCCGGGCGAAGGACCGCATCGCGCTCATCGAGCAGGACGAGCCCATGCATCTGGCCCGTCAGCCCGATCGCGACGACGTCGCCGCCCGGAACGCCGGTCGCGGCGAGGACGGATCCGATCGCGGCGACCGTGCCGTCCCACCACAGCCGCGGGTCCTGCTCGCTCCAGAGCGGCCGAGGAACGTCGAAGCCGTATTCCGACGCGGCGACGCCGCGGACGCTGCCGGTCTCGTCGATGAGGACGGCCTTCGTCGCCGTCGTGGAGACGTCGATCCCGAGGACGCAGGCCATGGCCGGCCTCACGTGCGAGCGCGATCCGGAACGAGTGGTCGCGGTCAGCCGCGGCCGGCCGCTCCGACGGGGGTCCCGATGGCGGCCAGTTCGGCCCGGTCGACCGACCAGATGGCCCGGTTGACGACGTTCTCGAGCATCTCCTGCCGTCCGGACACCGGACGCGGATCGATGTCGCCCGACAACACCCGAACGGACAGCAGCTCGAGGGCCGCATCGCCCTTCAGGATCGAGCGGCCCAGGTCACCGCTCCAACCGACATAGCGTTCGGCCCGGAGCCGCTCCAGCTCGCCGTCCTCGATGAGCGCAGCGGCCACGAGGAGCGACCGGGCGAGGGTATCGATCGCGCCGATGTGGGCATGGAACAGGTCCGTCCGATCGAGCGACTGGCGGCGCAGCTTGGTGTCGAGGTTGAAGCCGCCGCTCCCGAACCCACCGCTACGGACGATCTCGTACAGAGCGAGCGCCAGCTCGTCGACCGAGTTGGGGAACTGGTCGGTGTCCCAGCCGTTCTGGTAGTCGCCGCGGTTGGCGTCGATGCTCCCGAAGAGGCCGGCGGCGATCGCCGCCGCCACCTCGTGGTGGAAGCTGTGACCCGCGAGCGTCGCGTGGTTGGCCTCGAGGTTCAGCCGGAACTCGCCGGCCAGATCGTGCCGCTCGAGGAAGCCACGGACCGTCGCGACGTCGTAGTCGTACTGGTGCTTCGTCGGCTCCTGGGGCTTCGGCTCGATGAGCAGCATGCCCTTGAAGCCGATCCGGTGCTTGTGCTCGGCGACCATCGCCAGGAACCGGGCGTGCTGCGTCTCCTCCTGGGCGAGGTCCGTGTTGAGCAGCGTCTCGTAGCCCTCGCGGCCGCCCCACAGCACGTAGTTCTCACCACCGAGGCGCTTCGTCGCGTCGAGCATCGACCGGACCTGGGCCGCCGCGACCGCGACGACCTCCGGATCGGGGTTCGTGGCCGCGCCGGCTGCATAGCGCGGGTGGCTGAACAGGTTCGCCGTGCCCCACAGGAGACGGACGCCCGTCTGCTCCATCCGGCCGGCGATCTGGTCGATCACGGTCTCGAGCGTTCGCTGGGTGTCCGCCCAGGTCTTGCCCTCGGGGGCCACGTCCCGGTCGTGGAAGCAGAAGTAGGGGACACCGAGCTTGGCGAGGAACTCGAACGCGGCGTCGAGCTTCGCCCGGGCGGCGACGAGCGGATCCAGCCGAGCGTCGAGCCAGGGCCGATCGAAGGTGCCGACGCCGAAGACATCCGAGCCGGGCCAGTTGAACGAGTGCCACAGGCAGACGGCGACCCGGAGGTGATCCTCCATCCGCTTGCCGAGGACGAGCCGGTCGGGCTGGTAGACCTTGAAGGCCAGGGGATCGGTCGAGTCGAGGCCGGCGTATGGGATCCGCCCGGTCACCTCGGAGAAGAACGCGTCGCTCACGGTCGGATCCTCCGCTCCCCGGCGTCGCCCCGGCCGCCGGTCCTCCAGCCCTTTTGTATGAGCCTATCACAAACCCCCGCCGCGGTCGGATCCAGCGCCCGGACCCCTTAGTCGAACGCGGTCGGATCGCCGGATCGGGACCTCGATTCCCTATCCTGTGAAGCATGACCGATCTGCGCGCGCCCGATCGCGAGGCGACGGCGCTCGCCCAGGACGGGCTGCCTGTCGACCCGGCCCTGATCGACGAGGCGGCCTCGCTCGACGAGGCGGCCGCGACGAAGCGGCACGCCGAGCTGTCGGAGCGCATCGAGGCCGCCAACAAGGCCTACTACGAGGAGGACGCGCCGACCCTCAGCGACGCCGACTACGACCAGATGTTCCGGCGCCTGGTTGCCATCGAGGCGGCGTTCCCGGCGCTCGTGACGCCGTCGTCGCCCACCCGGCGGGTCGGCGCCCAGCTCGCCGGAACATTCGATGAGGTCCGTCATCGCCGGCCGATGCTGTCGCTGTCGAACGCCTTCAGCCACGACGAGCTGCGGGCCTTCGATGCGCGCGTTCGGCGCGGCCTCGGGCTGCCGCCCGCGCCGGAGCCGGCGCCGGAGCTCGCCTACGTGACGGAGCTCAAGATCGATGGCCTCGCGATCACCCTCCGCTACGACCGCGGACGGTTCGTCCAGGGCGCGACGCGTGGCGACGGAACGACCGGCGAGGACGTGACGGCGAACCTGCGGACGATCGCGACGGTCCCGGTTCGCCTCACCGAGCCCGTCTCGCTCGACGCCCGGGGCGAGGTCTACATGCCCAAGATGGAGTTCGCCCGGATCAACGCCGAGCGTGAGGAGGCGGGCCTGCCGCTCTACGCCAACCCGCGGAACTCCGGTGCCGGCTCGCTCCGCCAGAAGGACCCGGCGGTGACCGCCAGCCGCCAGCTGAGCACCTGGTCCTATCAGCTGATCGAAGAGGACGACACGTCGGGCGTCGCGAGCCAGTCGGCCGCGCTCGACCGTCTGGCAGCACTCGGCTTCGCCGTCAACCCGAGCCACGACGCCGGCCTCGACATCGAGGCGGTCATCGCCTTCACCGAGGCGTGGCGCGAGAAGCGCCACGACCTGCCGTACGAAACGGACGGCGTGGTCGTCAAGGTCGACCGGTTCGAGCAGCAGGCCCGGCTCGGGATGGTCAGCCGCGCCCCCCGCTGGGCGATCGCTTACAAGTTCCCGCCGGAGCAGGTCGAGACCGTCATCGAGGACATCCTCGCGTATGTCGGCCGGACGGGGACGCTGACCCCGGTCGCCCACATGGCGGCCGTCAAGGTCGCCGGCTCGACGGTCACCCGGGCGACGCTCCACAACCTCGACGAGGTCCGTCGCAAGGACATCCGGGTCGGCGACCACGTCATCCTCCAGAAGGCCGGCGACGTCATTCCCGAGGTCGTCCGGCCGATCGTGGAGAAACGCTCCGGCGCCGAGCGCGAGTGGGACATGCCGGCCCGCTGCCCGATCTGCGACACGCCGATCGTCCGCGACGAAGGCGCGGTCCGCCACTACTGCCCGAACGCTGCCTGCCCGGCCCGGGTGTCGCAGGAGTTCCAGCACTTCGTCGGGCGCGGCGGGATGGACATCGAGGGGGCCGGCTGGAAGGCCCTCGAGCAGCTCCTCCAGACGGGCCTCGTGAAGCGTCGCGGCGACTTCTACCGGCTGACCGTCGAGCAGCTCGAAGGCCTCGATCGCTTCGCTCGGAAGAGCGCCGAGAACCTCCACGCCTCGATTCAGAAGGCGCGCCGGCGGCCGCTCGAGCGGATCCTTGCCGGGCTCGGGATCCCGCAGGTCGGCTGGACGACGGCG
>VBFG01000074.1 GCA_005882635.1 Chloroflexota bacterium
CGTCCGTGGCGGAGTACGAGGGAGCGGTCGAGGCGGGGACGGATCGACCCGGCAACGACGACGACGGATCGGCGACCCGCCGCGGGGCGGTGCCGACGAGCCTCGCGGAGAGCGAGACCGTCGCGGCAGTCGGGCCGGTTGCAGCCGCGGCAGCCGCCGCGAAGGCCCCGGAAGGCGACGCCGCGACGGCGCTGATTGCGACGCCCGCGGTCGAGCCGGCGCCAACACCCGCGAGACCCCACGCGGAGCCGCGCCTCCCCCCGCCGACCCGGGCTCAGCCCCGGACGCCACTGCGCCCGACCGGCGACGACGCGGGTCTTCTCGACGAAGAGGAGGAAGCCGGCGGACGTGGTCGTATCGGGACGCCGCTGATCGTCGCGCTGGCTCTGGCCGCCCTGGCGGTCGTCGTCCTCGCCGTCGGCGCCTACCTGTTCCTCCCGGCCGCCACGATCGCCGTGACCCCGCGCCGCGAGCCGATCTCGGTCCAGCTCACCGTCGCCGCCGATCCGGACGCGACCGAAGTCGACGCCGCGGCAGGGATCGTCCCGGCGATCCGCCTCGACGTCCCGGTCCAGGCGGCGCAGACGTTCACGACGACCGGAGTCCACGTCCAGCAGGCTCCGGCGACCGGCGAGGTCACGTTCTCCAACTACAACCCGGTCTCCTCGAATACGATCGCGGCCGGGAGCATCGTCTCGACGGAGGGCGGGATCGGGTTCCGGACGCTGGCGACCGTGACCGTGCCGGCGGGCACGTTCGTCCTGCCGTCGGTGATCCCGTCGCGCCGCGACGTCGCCGTCCAGGCGGTCCGGCCGGGGCCCGACGGGAACGTCCCGGCCAACTCGATCCGCGTCGTCCCGAAGGGCGAGAACCCCGACTTCCTCAAGGTCAACAACGCCGACCCGACGACGGGCGGCAGCCGGACCGAGACGCCGGAGGTCTCGAAGGCCGAGGTCGACAAGGCGGTGGCGGCGCTGCAGACCCAGGTCCAGACCGCCTTCGGCGACGCGATCGCCGGTGGGGCCGGCGCACCGCCGGACACGACGCTGTTCCCGAAGACCGCGACGCTCGGCGACGCGACGCCGTCGGTCGACCCGAAGACGCTCGTCGGCCAGGCCGTCGCGTCGTTCGACCTGTCGCTGACGGCGACCGGCACGGTCATCGCCGTCGACCCCCGACCCGTGCGGATGATCGCCGAAACGCAGCTGGCCGGCCGCGTCGGCGCCGGTCATCGGCTCGTCGACGGATCGGTCCAGATCGAGGTGGGGGAGGGGACGGTCGAGGAGGACGGCCAGGTCACGTTCCCGGCGACCGCCCATGCGACCCAGGTCGCGATCGTCGATCCCGCCCAGCTCAGAGCGCTCGTCAAGGGCAAGACGAAGGCCCAGGCCGAGGCGGCCCTGGCCCAGTACGGGGACGTCCGGGTCGACCTCTGGCCATCGTGGGTCACGACGGTGACGGGCATGGATGCTCGCCTGACGCTCACGATCGACGAGGGCAAGGTCGGGAACGGAGCGACTCCCTCGGCAGCCGCTTCCGCGTCTACGCGATCACCGGAGGGGTCAGCGGCACCGTGAGGCGCCTCCTCGGGCTCGACGTCGGGGAACGGCGGATCGGCGTCGCCCTCGCCGACGCCGACGGCCGGGCGGTGCCCCTGACGACCATTCGCCGGACCGGTGAGCCGGCCCGCGACGCCGCGGCGATCGTCGCCCTCGAGCGAGAGCACGACGTCGACGAGATCGTGGTCGGGCTGCCGATCGACATGTCGGGCGGCGAGGGTAGCCAGGCGACGCTCACGCGCGCCTGGGTCGAGTCGATCCGGCCTGCTCTTGGGTCGGCGGTCCGCTATCGTGACGAGCGTCTGTCCAGCCATCTCGCCGAGGAACGCGTCGGCCCGATGAAGCGCGGACGGTCCGGGGGGCCACCGACCCGCGACCAACGCGACGCCTGGCGAGCCCGCGTCGATCGCGAGGCCGCCGCGATCATCCTGCAGGACGAGCTCGATGCTCGCGCCGCCCAAGCGCCACCGGACCGACAGACGGAGGCCAGCTCATGACGATCCGCTCCGGCGGCCGCGCCCGCGGAGGTTCGCAGGCGCACCCGGCCGAACGCGGGACGTACGACGAGGGCTGGCAACCCGGCTACGCCAAGGAGGTCCACGGCGGACGCGGACGAGGCGGGCGCGGAACGGCAGGCGGCAACGACGGTGGCGACGGATCCAACGGCTGGGGCAACGGTCGGCGTCGGCGTCGCGTGCCGCCGATCGTCAAGTTCCTCGCCTTCGCGCTGGTCCTCGGCGCGCTCGTGCTGGCGGCCCTCGTGACCGTCCTCCGGCCGGTCGTCCGCGACGCAGTCCTGGGCTGGGCGACGGACAACCCGGCCGCACTGGGCATGCCGTTCATCGCCGACCTCGTCCGGGAGGACCTCGGATCGAAGCTGACCGATCCCGCGTCCACCGACACGACCCAGGTCGCCTTCGCCGTGAACCAGGGGGAGACCGCCCAGACGATCGCGGCGCGCCTGGAAGAGCAAGGATTCCTCTCCGATGGGCGTGCGTTCGTGTTCATCGCGACGGAACGGCACCTGACGGGTCAGCTCCAGAGTGGGAGCTTCATCCTCCGCCGATCGATGACCCCGGATCAGCTCGTCACCGCGCTGCTCGCGCCGGACCAGATCCACTACGTCCAGATCGCGCTCCGGACCGGGCTGAGACTCGAGCAGATCACGGCAAAGCTCGAGACGATCGACGGGCTCCAGATGAACCCGGCCGACTTCTACCAGATCGCGAAGCACCCGACCCCGGAGCTCCTCAACGACTACCCGTGGCTGAAGGAGGTCCTCCCGCCGGGCGGATCCCTGGAGGGGTTCCTCTGGCCCGCGAACTACCAGGTCCTCCCGGATACGACCCCCGAGGAGCTGGTCCGAGACATGCTCGACGGGTTCCATGAGGCGATCGGCGATCGGATGACCGTGCCGGCGTCGCGGGGCTTGACGTTCTACCAGGTGCTCGGCCTCGCCTCCATCGTCGAGAAGGAGGCCGCGCAGGATCAGGACCGGCCGAAGGTCGCCGGTGTCTTCACAAACCGGCTGAACCCGAAGCTGTTCCCCAATCTCCACCTGGGCTCGGACCCGACGGTCTTCTACATCTACGACACGCTCCAGCTCGCGAACCTCGACATCACCCAGTGGAAGACGTGGCTCTTCTGGGCCGCGCTGCCGAAGGGCGAGACGCTGCCCGCGGAGCTCCCGGACGATCTCGCCGACTACAACACGTACACCCACCAGGGGCTGATCCCCGGACCGATCTGCACGCCGACGATCGCATCGATCGACGCCGCTCTGAACCCGGACACGAAGGACAAGTTCCTCTACTTCCTCGCGACGAAGGACCACACGATCGTGTTCGCCAAGACGAAGAAGGAACACGACCAGAACGTCGCCAAGTACGGCTTGTGAGCGACGCCTCGGTGGCGCCGGGCCTGCCGAACCCGGCTGACTTCGCCCGGCCGCCGACGGCGTCGGATCTTGCTCGGTGGGCGGAGGTCGACGCCTCGGCTCGGCCGGCCCGTGTCACCCGGCTCCGGGCGCGGTTCGAGAGCGCCGGCATCGACGCCTATTTCGGACTCCGCCGCGAGAACGTCCGCTACCTCACGGGGTTCGTCCTCGGCGAGGGCGAAGAACGGGTGGCGGGCACGTCCGGCCACTTCCTGATCTCGGGCGCCGACGTCCTCCTGCTTGCCGACTCGCGCTACACGGTCCAGGCGACGGCCCAGGCACCCGAGGCACGCGTCGTCGACGGACCGCGCGACCTCGCCCCGGGCTGGGCGGACCTCGTGGCCTCGGTCGGCGCGAAGCGGGTCGGCGTGGAAGCGGCTCTGCTCCCGTATGCCGTCTGGCGCCGCCTCGAGGCGGCGGCACCGGACGTCGAGCTCGTCCCGATCGAGGGCTGGGTGGAGGCGGATCGGGCGATCAAGGAGCCGGCGGAGATCGAACGGGTCGCGGCCGCTTGCGCGATCGCCGACCGCGCCCTCGCGGGCCTGCTGGCGTCGATCAAGCCCGGCGCAACCGAGCGCGATCTGGCCCTCGATCTCGAGTGGCGGATGCGGACGGGTGGCGCCGAGGCGGTCGCCTTCGACCCGACGTGTCTCGTCGGTCCGAATGCGGCCCTCCCGCATGGATCGCCGTCCGCCGCGGAGGTCCGGTCCGGAACGGTCGTCCTGATCGACTTTGGCGCCCAGGTCGACGGCTACCGCAGCGACATGACCCGGACGCTGTTCGTCGGTGAGCCCTCGGAGCGCGATCTCGCGATCTACGGGCTCGTTGCCAGGGCGCAGGCCGCGGCGGTCGCCCAGATCGAGGCGACCATCGACGGCGAGCTCGGGCTGCCGTCGGGCCGCGACCTCCACGGGATCGCCACGCGCCTGATCGAGGCCGACGGGCGGTTCCCAGCGTTCGGCCACGGATTGGGCCACGGGATCGGCCTGGCGACGCACGAGCAACCATTGCTGAGTGCGACGGCGCTCGACAGCTCGTTGCCGTCACCGACCGTCTTCTCGGTCGAGCCGGGGATCTACGTCGAGGGCGAGACCGGCGTCCGGATCGAGGACCTGATCCTGCTCGACGCGGACACGGGCCGCGTGGAGCGCCTGACCAAGTTCCCGCGCGACGTGTTCGCCCTCCCGGACTGAGCTCGGGCACGGGCGGTCGGTGGTCGTCCGCTACAATCCCGGCCCGACATCCGACGATCCCAGCTTCGGCGCGCCGCTGAGCCCCGAGGCGCTCCAGGAGCCCACCCGACAATGATCAGCACCGGCGAACTGCGCAAAGGAGTCGCCATCGAGCTCGACGGCGAGCTCTGGCAGATCCTCGACTACCACCACATCAAGATGGGCCGGGGCTCGGCCCAGGTCAGGATCACGCTCCGGAACATCAAGCGCGGCCAGACGGTCGAGCGGTCCTTCCAGGCCGGCACGAAGTGGCCGCGTGCCTCCATGGAGAAGCGGCCGGTCCAGTTCCTCTACCGCGACGGCGACGACTACCACTTCATGGACACCGACTCGTACGACCAGTTCCACCTGACGTCGGACCAGCTCGGCGAAGCGGCCCAATACATGAAGGACGGGATGACCCTCGACCGGACGAGCTACCAGGGCGAGACGATCGGCGTGGAGCTGCCGGTCACGGTCGACCTCGTCGTGTCCGACACCGAGCCCGGCTTCGCCGGCGACACCCAAACCGGCGCCCGCAAGCCCGCGACGACCGAGACGGGCCTCGTGGTCACGGTTCCGATCTTCGTCGAGGCCGGCGACACGATCCGCGTCGACACCCGGACAGGGGAATATCAGACCCGCGTCTGAGGCTTCGGGCGTTCCCGCTCATGCTTCCGCCACAAACTTCGTCTCTCGACCGTGCATTCCGACGCCGGTCGACGTGAATGAGGATGTGACGACCCAAGTGGCCACCGCCGACATGACGGACTTCGCCTACGAACGCGCCTACGACCGGCACTGGTCGGACGTGTTCCGGTTCGCGCTCGCCTGGACCAACGAGTGGTCGGCAGCGGAGGACCTTGCCCAGGAGGCGTTCCTCAGGCTCTGGGACAACCGCCGCCGGGTCGACTGGGACCGCCCGGTCCTGCCATGGCTGCTGGTGGCGACTCGGCGCCTGGCGACCGATCGCTTCCGGAAGCTGCGTCGCCGCCTCGTGGCGATGCCGTCGGCCGCGTCCGCGACGATCGACCCCGCAGTGCACGACCGCTGGCTCGATGTCTCGGCCGCGCTGGCCTATCTCTCACCGCTCGAGCGCACTGCGCTCGTGATGACCGCCCTCGAGGGGGCCACCTACGACGAGGCCGCAGCCGCCCTCGACACCACCGCCGGGGCGCTCCGGGCCGCCGTCAGCCGCGCCCGGACGAAGTTGGAGACCGCGTGATGGACCCGAACCGCAAGACCGACCGGATCCTCGACGAGTGGGACGCCGTCGCCAGGATGGCACGCCGTCCCGTCAGGGCGCCGCGCCGGCGTGGGCTGGCGGGCCTCGGGTCGACGCTCGGTCTCGTCGGGGCGGCGCTCGTCGCGGCGGCCCTCGTCGTCGCGGTCGGCTGGCTGGGCGGCCGGATCGCGTCGCCGGGCGACGTCGGGAGCCGCGGCTCCGAGAGCGCCAGCCCGTCCGCGGTCCCGACGCCGACCCCGGTCGCCTCGGCGGTGGCCGCGGCATCCAGCCCGCCCGCACCCACGACCGGACCGTGCGATCCGGCGAATCTCGCGGCGCGGATCACGGCCTGGGAGGGAGCGGCCGGCAGCCGGATCGCGGACGTGTCGCTCACGAGCACCGGCGAGACCCCGTGCCTGATGCCGGAGACACCCCGGCCGCAGTTGGTCGACGGCCGCGGTGCCGTCCTCGCCCAGGGCAAGATCACGGCGGGGAGCCCGATGATCGAGGTCGCGACGGGCGACGTGCTGACGACCCTCGTCGAGGTGTCCAACGTCTGCGTCCAACCGGTTCCTCCGGTGACCGTCGCATTCGACATGGGTGGTGAGCGTCGGCTCGTGGCCCAGCCCTATGGCCCGACCGATGCGACCGTGCCGCCCTGCAACGGGCCGGGCCGGCCGGCCGAGATCCAGATGCACCCGTGGTCGCGGTGACCGCGATGGACCGCAACCAGACGCGACCCGTGGGCGCCGTCGCCGGGATCGTCCTCGGCGCCATCCTCAGCCTCGGCCTGATCGGTGGACCACCGCTGGCGGCCGCGACCGGCCCGACGCTGGCCCAGCTGATCGGCCAGAAGCTGATCGTCCGGATGGACGGGACGACGCCGACCGCGAGCCTCCTCGCCCGGATCCGCGCCGGCCAGGTCGGCGGGGTGATCCTGTTCGGGTCGAACATCACGACGAAGACGGCGCTCGTCACGCTGACCCGGCAGCTCCACGGGGCGGCGATCGCCGGTGGGCAGCCGCCGCTCCTGATCGCGGTCGACCAGGAAGGTGGGTCGATCAAGCGGATCCCGTGGGCGCCACCGACGCTGTCGCCGCCGCAGATGGGCCAGCTCGGCTCGTCCTCGACGGCCCGCAGCCAGGGCCAGCAGACGGGCGCTGCGCTCGAGGCGCTCGGCATCGACGTCGATCTCGCCCCGGTCGCCGACGTCCCGGCCTCGACGAGCTCGTTCCTCTACCGGCAGGGACGGACCTGGTCGTTCTCGGCGACCGTCACGACGAACCTGGCGAATGCCTTCGCCGGCGGCCTCGAGTCGGCCGGCGAGATCCCGACGATGAAGCACTTCCCGGGGCTCGGCTACGCGACCCTCAACACCGACACGAACGTCGTGACGATCCGCGCCTCGCGCGCGGCCCTCGCCCCCGGCCTCCTCCCGTACCGGACCGCGATCGCGAACCGGATCCCGCTCATCATGCTGTCGAACGCGACCTACACCGCCTATGACCCGTACGCGGCAGCCGGCTGGTCGCCGGCGATCAACACGACGCTCCTCCGCGGGACGCTCGGGTTCCGCGGCGTCACGATCACCGACTCGCTCGACGGAACGGCCGCGGCCCGCGGCTACACGACGAGCCACCTGGCATATCGGGCCGCGCGCGCCGGCACGGACATGCTGCTGATCACGGGCTCGGAGGCGACCAGTCGCGACGTGTACGCGACGCTCCTCGCCGACGCCCGAGCCGGGTCGATCCCGCTCGCCGGCCTGCGCGCGTCGTACACCCGGATCCTGGCGCTCAAGACCGCCGGCTGACATCTGCCCTCGCAGGTCCGAGCGGCAGGCGCCGCTACCATGGGCCTCGATGGACGATCGGACGCTCCTCCCCGGCTGGGACGCCGTCGACGCGGAAGCAGCGAGCGCCCAGGCCTCGCCGCAGCCCCCGCCCGGGACCTTCGGGCTGCGGATCCTGAATGTCAGCGACGTCGCCCGGGCGATCCGCGAGGCCGTCCGATCCGACCCGCGACTCGCCGACGTCTGGGTCGAGGGCGAGGTCGGTCGGGTCACGGTCAGCAGCGCCGGACACGCCTACTTCACCCTCAAGGACGCCCGCAGCACCCTCAACTGCGTCTGGTTCAGCGACGAGCGGGCCAGGTCCGTGTTCCAGCCGCAGGCCGGGCTGCGGATCGTCGTCCACGGCCGGGTCGACCTGTTCGAGCAACAGGGTGCGGTCCAGCTGTACGTCGAGTCGATCCAGCCGGCAGGCTTCGGCGACCTCGCGATCCGGTTCGAGGCGCTCAAGGCGCGGCTCGCCGCGGAAGGTCTCTTCGACCCGGCCCGCAAGCGGCCGCTCCCGCCGCGACCGACGACGATCGCGGTGATCACGAGCCCGACGGGCGTCGTCTGGCGCGACATCGCGACGGTCCTGTCGCGTCGCTGGCCGATGACCCGCGTCCTGCTCGTCGCCTGCAAGGTCCAGGGCGAGGACGCGCCGGACAGCATCGTCCGGGCGTTCAACCGGCTCGAGCGATGGATCGCCGGCCTCGACCGCGCCGGCCGGTCGGCCGAGGCTCCCCAGGTCACGATCCTGGCCCGCGGCGGTGGCTCGCTGGAGGACCTCTGGTCGTTCAACGACGAGCGCGTCGTGCGGGCCGTCGTCGGTCATCGGCTGCCGGTCGTCTGCGGCGTCGGCCACGAGGTCGACGTGACCCTCGCGGACTTCGCGGCCGACATCCGGGCACCGACTCCGTCGGCGGCGGCCGAGATGGTCGTTCCCGATCGAGCCGACTGGCTGGCGTCGTTCCGTCGTGCCGGAGATCGGACGGCGGCCGCCGTCGGGCGCGTCCTCGACGCCGCCCGCCGGGAGCTCGCCGCCGAGCGTCGCGCCCTCGACCAGCTCGACCCGCGGGCCCAGCTCGTCGCCGACCGCGAGCGGGTCGGGCTCCTGCTCGATCGGGCGGTGCGCGTCGCGGCCGTCGCGATCGAGCGGCGATCGGCCGCGCTGCGCGCCGCGGCCGGGGACGCCCCGCGCCCCATCCTGGCGCGTCTCGCGACCGCGCGGGCCACGCTGGCCGCGAGCACGGCGGCCCTCGCGGTGCTCGGGCCGCAGGCGACGCTCGATCGTGGCTACGCCATCGTCCGCCGGTCGACCGACGGCCTGATCGTCCGCCGCCCGGCCGATGCACCCGCGGGGACGGCTCTGGCGATCCGGGTCGCCGACGGCGAGCTCGCCGCCGAAGCGCGGGACAAGTCCTGATCGAGCTTGTTGCCGCCCTGTGTCTCGGGGCCGTCGTCCTGGTCGTCGGGATCGGCATTGGTATGCTCGTCGCGCCGCGGCTGGGGCGCTGGACCGATCGACACGAGGAGCCCGATGACGACTGAACCCGAGGGCGCCTCGAACGGGACCGGCCCGTCGATCGAGAGCCTGGGCTTCGACGACGCGTTCGCCGAGCTCCGGGCGGTCGTCGCCGAGCTCGAGGCCGGCGGCCTGTCGCTGGAGGACACGATCGCCCGGACCGAGCGGGCCGTGGCGCTCCAGCGCCACTGCGAGCGCCTCCTCGGCGAGGCCGAGCTCCGCGTCCAGCAGCTGATCGCCCGGCCCGGCGGCGGCCTCGACGTGAAGGACATCGCCGCGGACGAGGCGATCGAGGGGTAGCGGAAGGCCGTGGTCAGCCCAACGCGGCGATGTTGTGGTTGAAACGGAAAACGTTGTCCGGGTCCAGGCGGCGCTTGACGGCGACGAGCCGCTCCCAGCGATCGGCGCCGTACGCCGCCCGGACGCGCTCGGCCGACTCGTCGACGGGTGAGTAGTTGACGTAGCCGCCCCCGGTCAGCGACGCCGGCTCGAGCATCGCGGCGACCCGGCGCGCCCAGCCGACCGCGGTCGCGTCGTCCTCCGGCGATTCCCAGATACCGAGCGCCGAGACGTTCCAGCGAGCGGCCCGCTGGCCGAACGCTGCGCCGCCCGGCGGCTCCTCTCGGCCGGCACCCACGATCCCCTCGAGGAGAATGAACGACTGGCCGATCGAGTCGGCGTCGCCGACGGCCGCCACCAGGCGGCCCAGGAGGTCGTGATCGAGCGAGCGGAGGAAATGGCCCTTCCAGTAGTGGCGCAGCCCGAACGGGAGCGTTCCCGACAGCGCCTGGAGGTCCAGGTAGCTCTGTGGGCCGAGACCGTCCGAGAGGACCGGAATGTCTCGGCGGAGGAGGTCGAGGACCGGCGCGGGATCGGATCCATCGACGATCCCGACCAGGAAGGTGATCGCCGGTTCGCCCGTCGCCTCCTCCCGATGGATGCCCATCGTCGGCAGGGTCGCCGTCGGGTGCTCGACAATCAACTGCTCGATTCGGTCGAGCACGACGCTCGCGGCGCTCCCGGGATAGACGATCGGGCCGCCGATCATCGGAGCGATCGGCGTCAGGCGGTAGGTGAACCGGGTGACGACACCGAAGTTGCCGCCGCCACCGCGCAGCGCCCACAGCAGCTCCGAGTCGCCGTCCGGCTCGGCCACGACCACCGACCCATCGGCGGTCACGACCTCGGCCTCGACGAGGTTGTCGCAGGTGAAGCCGGCGATCGGCATCAGCCAGCCGATGCCACCGCCGAGCGTCAGTCCCCCGATCCCGGTGTCTCCGAACGTGCCGCCCGGCACCGCCAGGCCGTGGGCGAAGAACGCGGCGTCGACGTCGTCCCAGAGAGCGCCACCGCCGGCATGGCCGAGTCGCCGCTCCGGGTCGACCGTCACCCCGCGCATCGGCGTGAGCGACACGACCAGCGCATCGTCGGGGATGCAGTGCCCCGCGACGCTGTGGCCGCCTCCGCGGACGGCGATCGGTAGGCCGGCCGCCCGTGCCGCCCGGACGGCCGCGACGACGTCGTCGGTCGTCGCGCACGGCACGATCGCCGCCGGTCGACGATCGAGGATCCCGTTGAACGAGATCCGGGCCGCGTCGTACTCGGGGTGGTCGGGCAGGATCGCGGACGCGAGGGCGGCGATTGGGTGCGGCGTCGATTCGATCGTCACGATGACCTCCAGGCCGCCGATCGTATCGCCCGGGCATGATCAAGAAACGTGCGACCTCGAGCGAACACGTTTACCATGCGCCCATGGGCCGTCGCACCCGACGGCGCGAATCCGTCTGACGCGCGACGATGCGCCGAGCCGATCCGTAGCTGGAGTCCATCGCCTCCATGCCGAGCCAGCCCCAGATCCCCGCGCCGATCCTGCCGACGCTCCGCGGCCCGGCTGATCTTCGCGATCTCACCGCCGCTCAGCTCGACCAGCTCGCGGCCGAAATCCGCGAGACGATCATCGCGACGGTCGCCACGACCGGCGGCCACCTCGGCAGCAGTCTCGGCGTCGTCGAGCTGACGATCGCCCTGCATCGTCTGCTGGAATCACCTCGGGACCGGATCGTCTGGGACACCGGTCACCAGGCCTACCCCCACAAGCTCCTGACCGGTCGCTACGAGCGCTTCGCCACCCTGCGTCAGCTCGGTGGCATCGGCGGGTTCCCGCGGCGGGGCGAGTCGGAGCACGACGTGTTCGACGGAGG
>VBFG01000075.1 GCA_005882635.1 Chloroflexota bacterium
GGGTGAAGACGCGTGACTCCTTGATCGCGGCGTCCTCGAGCTCGAGGCTCGTCCGGACGCGATAGCTGGCGAGGCACTCGAGGTCGGGTGGGAGGTACCGCCGGCCCGGATCGCCAACGATGACTCGAATGCCCTGGCGGGCGGCACGGCCGAGCCAGTCGAACATACGCGCCGCCATCGTCTCCTCGTAGCTGATGTCGCCGGCCAGGATGACGTCGCACAGCGGCGGAGGAGCGTCCAGCGGATCGTCGTGGCTGAACGCGATCCGAACGCCGTTCGCCCGCGCATTGAGATGGACGGCCGCCTCGGCGAGGGGGTCGACGTCGATCGCAATGACGGACGCCGCGGCCGAGCGGCCGGCGACGATCGCACACAGGCCGGAGCCGGATGCGATGTCGACCACGCGGCGTCCGGCGATCTCCTCGGGATGGTCGAGGAGGTAGCGAGCCACGCCGAGCCCGCCGGCCCAGGCGAACGCCCAGTAGGGCAGCGGTGGATCAGCCTGCCCCAGCTCGAGTCCGGCGAGCCGGCACGTCTCCATCACGTCGTCCGCGACGTGGAGGCGAAGGCCTGGGACATCCATCACGTGGCGCAGGGTCGTGTGCCGACGGACGAATGCCCGCAGGCGGGCGGGCGACCGACTGGTCATCGCCGGAGGCTAGCATCGCAGGGGAGAGATGAGCCCCGGGTGGCGGCGGCCGCGTGCCGTGGCAGCGGGATTCAGGTCGCCAGCATCGGGTTCAGGTACAGGAACGGCGCCAGGAACGAGGCTGCGAGAATGAAGGCGCCGGCGATCGCGCCGAAGACGCCGACGGCCACGCCGCGGCGCATCGCTGAGGTCGTGACCTCGATCGCAAGGAACGCCCCCACGGCCAGGATCGCCGGCGAGACCAGGTAGAGGATCGTGTTCGGCGTGAGGGCGAGCTGGCCGGTCGGGCCCTTCGGCAGGGGCTGGAGGAGGATCCGCCCCGCGTACACCAGCGCCGGCGCGATCGACGCTGCGACGAGAACCGTCATCGGCGCGTACGCCAGTCGCCGGGCGAGTGCCGCGATCGTCGGGTAGAGCGCCGCGAGCGGCACGATCACCCAATAGACGAGCAAGCTCGGCCCGAGCGGACCGACCGTCATCTCGCGATCGGCGGCGATCCCCGCGGCCGCACCGACGGCGAGCGGCAGGAGGGCGACCATCGTCGCCAGGCTGGTCGGAATCGGTCCACGCTCCATCTCGGAGCGACTCATCGCTTGGTCCATGACGTCCCTCGGCTGCGAACCCCGCGTGCCGCAAGGATCAACCCGATCGTCAACTGCCCTGGACCGCACGCGACCGCGCCGGACCGCCGCAAGGCGATCCGGCGACCGGGCGATCAGGCGACCGCGGAGCCCTCAGCCTCGTCGACCGGCTCGCCGACCTCGATCGGGTTGTTCAGCGGGTCCCGGCTCCATTCGAACCAGCCGCCGTCGTACACCGCGATCCGTGACCAGCCCATGAGATCGGCGTAGAACCACGTCTCCGCGGCCCGCCAGCCCGTCCCGCAGTAGAACGCGACGTGCTTCTCGGCGGTGATCCCGGCCTCGAGCCAGTTCGCCGCGATCTCCGGGTACGGCCGCATCGTGTTGTCAACCGTCCGGTAGTGCTGCATGTGATACGCGTCGCTGCCGCAGTTCCCCCAGACGTCGCCGGCGATCCGGCCGGCAGGGCCGATGTAGTTGTAGCCGCTGACCGCGCCGATGTGCTCGCGCCAGGTCCGGACGCTCACCAGCGCCGCCCCGTGGCGATCGGCCAGGATGTCCTTGGCCTCGTCGATATCGACGATCAGCTCCGGGTGCTCCGGGATGGCGAGACCCGACGAAGCGACCGGGATCGGCTCGCTGGCGATCGTCTCGAGGCGGTTGCCGGCCTGGACCCAGTGGTCGTAGCCGCCGTCGAGGAGCCGGACGTCGTCGACGCCGGCGTACCGGAGGATCAGCGCCGCCCGCGTCGCCGCGATCTGGCCGGCCCGCCGCCCCGGCCACTTCTCGTTGGCGTCTCCCTCGGTGTCGCGGCCGTAGAGGACGACGGTCGTGTCGCGATCGATGCCCAGGCTCTGGAGCGCGGTCTCGAGCTCTGCCGGGGACCGGCGGTTCCAGGTGACCGGGTCCTCGAGCCGGTTCGTGTCGAGATAAAGGGCCGTCGGGATGTGGTCCTCGGCGTACTCCTCGGGAACGCCGAAGTTGACGTGGAACAGGAGCCATCGACCCGACGGCGCGACCTCCGGCGTCCTGCCGGCGAGGAGATCGCGGAGCCAGTCGACGTGGACGAGCCGCTCGAACCGGGGCAGATTTTCGACGGGCCGATCGTCGTCGGCCGACCAGGCCGGCCAATCGCCCTCGAGTCGGACGACCCCGTGAAGGCCGAGGCTGGCGAGCCGCAGCTCGAAGGCGTCGGCGTCGGACGGTTCGTGGCCGTAGACGACGATCGTGTCGTCCGCGTCCACGCCCCTGGCCGTGAGCGCCGCCTGAAGATCGATATCCGACAGGCGGCGGAGCCACTGGATCGGGAACGCGGCGGCCCCGGGGATGTGCCCGCCGCGCGACTCGCCGCCGAGATGCCAGCCGTTGTAGGCCGCGAGCGGTCGCAGGTCGATGAGATGGAGGTCGGGCTCGCCGAGCCGGGCGAGGAGCTCGTCGGCGGTCACGGTGGCGGTGGGAATGGCGATCGGCGTGGGAGCGGTCACGGTCGGTACCTCGCTGAGCAGGTCGGGTGAAGCAAGCAAAAAACCCCTGCCAAGCAGGGGCTTCGTCGGTGGTCCGCGCGCTGGCCTAGGTCGGTCGCGCGCTCATGTGCACCGGCTGCCCTGCTCGGCAGAGGTGGGACACGAACAGCTTCGACGGATGGCGACGGTCATCGCGGCGCAGTCTGCCAGATGGATGGCTCGGAGCGCAAGACCGGGCGTCGGCGCGATCTCAGGGCTCGGCCAGCGCCACGAGTGGCTCCTGAGCCGCGCCGTGCGGCCGGGTCGCCAGCGCCGACCCGACGATGACGAGGACGAAGCCGGAGACCATCGCGGACGTCAACGTCTCGTGCAGGACGAGCACGCCGAGGATCGCGGCGACCGCCGGGTTGATGTAGGTGATGACCGTCGCCCGGACCGGTCCGATCTCGTCGATCAGCGCGGCGAAGGCCAGGAACGCGATCGCCGTGCAGGCGACGGCCAGGACGACGATCGAGGCGATGACGTTCGATGCGGGCACCGCGCTCGGCCATTGGACAGCCGCGATCGGGACGTAGACGAGGGCACAGAGCGCCAACGACAGGGCGAGGACGCCGATCGACGGCAGGTCACCGAGCCGGCGGGCGAGGATCGCCGGGCCAACCGCATAGCCGACCACGACCACCCCGATCTCGAGGAACGCAATCGGGTCGGACGAGCCGAGATCGGCGCTGACGATCGCGGCGACGCCCACGAGGCCGACCATTGGGCCGAGCCAGCCCGCGCGCCCGACGCGATCGGCCCCGCCGGTCGTCAGCGCGAAGACCGTGCCGACGAGCGGCACGCCCGCGATCAGGAGGCCGGTCAGGGAGCTCGACAGGTGCTGCTCGGCCGATCCGAGCATGATCCACGGGATCGCGATCTCGATGGCGGCGAAGGCGAGGAGCCAGCGCCAGCGGGCCAGGATCGGCCGGATGTCGACGCGAGCGAGCGCGATCGGAAGGAGAATCGCCGCGGCGATCAGCGTCCGGGCGAGGACGAGGAAGGACGGCGAGACCTCCGCGACGACCACGCGGATGAACAGGTATGGGATGCCCCAGATGACCGACATGACGGCGAAGAGGAGCAGGCCGCGACGGGTCATTCCCGAACCCTACTCGGGACGCCGCGGCCTCGGCGAACGCCTCGATCCGTCCGAGCAATGAACGAGGCGCGCTACCGCGAGGCCGAAGCCCGGCTGTGGACATCGACCGGCATGGTCCCGAACGAGCACCGGCTCCGCCTCGCGCGGACCGGCGTCGCCGTCCGGGTCCAGGAGATCGGCAGCGGCCCACCCGCGCTCTTCATCCACGGCGTCAACACGAGCGGCGCGAGCTGGATCCGGCTCGCGTCACGGCTGGTCGGGCTGCGCTGCCTCCTCCTCGACCGGCCGGGGACGGGCCTGAGCGAGCCCGTCGTGCCGCCGCTGACGATCGATCGGCTGCCGGCCTTCGCGGAGACGCTCGTCGTCGACGTCCTCGATGCCCTCGAGCTCCCGACGGCGCATCTCGTGGCCACCTCGTTCGGGGCCTACTTCGCGCTTCGGACGGCCGCTGCCCACCTCGACCGGGTCGACCGGATGACCCTGTTCAGCTGGTCGGCGGGCACGCCGATCCGGCGCCTGCCGCTGTTCATGCGCGCGATGGGCCTGCCCGGCATCGGCGGCCTCGCCGCCCGCGCGCCGGCGAACGAACGCTCGATCCGCGCGCTCTTCCGAGCGCTCGGCCACGGCCTGAGCCTGGACGACGGGCGGATCAGGCGGGCGGACCTCGACGCCTACCTGGCCCTGCTCCGGGACACCGAGACGAGGCGCCACGAGCTCGCGATGGGTCGAGCCTTCATCCATCCGGTCCACGGGCTCGATCGGATGCTCATCCCGGACGCCGTCCTGGGCGCGATCCGCGCCCCGACGCTCCTCCTCTGGGGCGAGCACGACCCGTTCGGTGGCGAGGACGCCGGCCGTCGTCTCGTCGACCGCCTGCCTACCGCCGAGCTCCGGATGCTGCCGGGCGCGGGCCACGCGCCGTGGCTGGACGATCTCGAGCTGATCGCTCGGGAGACGGTCGCGTTCCTTCTCGCGCCATCCCGGCGGATGGCGTCGGGCGTCTGACCGAGCGCCTCAGCTCCGGGCGAGGGACATCAGGCCGAACGTCGCGCCCTGTGGGTCGGCGACGATGGCCATCCGGCCACCCGGGAAGTCGATCGGCGAGAGCATCTCGCGCGCCCCGGCATCGAGGGCCGTCCGGTACGAGGCATCCACGTCCGCGACGCTGAAATACACGAGCCAGTAGCTCGGGACCTCGGCCGGGACCATCGGGTTCATCTCCGTCGCCCCGGCGAAGCTCGCACCGCCCTCGACCTTGAACTCGGTGTACGGCTGATCCGCGGTGCCGACCGCCTTCGGCGTCCACCCGAACACGGTCTGGTAGAACGGAATCGCCTTCTCCACGCCGCGGGCGTTGAGCTCGGCCCAGCCGAAGGCGTTCGGACCCTCGGTCTGGAAGCCGCCCATCCGGGTTCCCTGCCAGGCCGAGATGAACGCACCCGACGGGTCCTGGAAGACGGCCATCCTGCCCTGGTCGCCGACATCGAACGCCGGCGCGATCACCACGCCGCCGGCCCGCGTGACCTTCGTCGACAACCCCTCGAGATCGTCCGTGCCGATGTAGACGTTCCAGACGGTGGGCTGGTCGGGCGATTGGAGGGGCCCGATCCCGGCTGCGTCCTGACCGCCGATCCGGGCGAGGGCGTATCCGCCGTACTGGGGATCCTCGTTGACCTCGACCTTCCAGCCGAAGAGCTTCGAGTAGAAGTCTCGGGCGGCCGTGGCATCGCTCGTCGCAAGGTCGACCCAGGCCGGCTTGTTGATGATCCGGGTCATCGTCTCTGCCATCGTGGCGTCCTCCGCTGCCTGCTGATGGTTCGAGGCGATTCTCCCACCGTTGCCGACATCGGGTCGTCATCGCGTGATGAACGATCACGCCGGAGGTGCCAGACCCGGCGGCGGGCTACCCTGCCCGAGTGGCAGCACCAGGCTTCGTCCCGCCGATGCTCGCGACGCTCGTCGGCGCGCCGTTCGACGATCCCGACTGGCAGTTCGAGATCAAGTGGGACGGCTTCCGCGTCGAGGCCGTCGTCGATGGCGGGGCCGTCCGGCTCTGGACGCGTGGCGAGCAGGACGCGGCCCGGTACTTCGGGACGTTCCTCGCGCCGCCGACGTGGATCGCGGCGCGCCGGGCGATCGTCGACGGCGAGGTCATCGCACTCGACGACCGAGGCGAGCCGGATTTCGCCCTGCTGCAAGAGCGGATCAAGGGTCGCGGCCGGCCCGGCGCGGCGGTCACGCCGTTCGTCTACGAGGCCTTCGACCTCCTGCACCTGGATGGTCGCTCGCTGCTCGACGAGCCGCTCGAGGAGCGTCGACGATTGCTCGCGTCGGTCCTTCGTGCCGATCCGCGCGTCCGGATGAGCGAGCACATCGCAGGGGAGGGGATCGCCTTCTTCGAGGCGGCACGCCAGCGCGGGCTCGAGGGGATCATGGCCAAGGACCGCCGATCGCGGTACGTGCCCGGAGCGCGAACGCTCGACTGGCAGAAGATCAAGATCCGCCCCGAGCAGGAGCTCGTCGTCGGCGGCTGGACCCGGGGAACCGGCAAGGCGACCGACCTTGGCGCGCTCCTCGTCGGGGTGTACGAGGGCGACGAGCTCCTCTACGCCGGGAAGGTCGGCGCCGGCTTCACGACCGACGCGCGGGCGGAGCTGCTCGCCGCGATCGCGACGCGATCCAGGGACACGTCGCCCTTCTCGACGCCACCGCCACGCGCGGTCGCGAGGAACGCCCTGTGGCTCCGGCCGGAGATCGTCATCCGCGCCGAGTTCGCCGGCTGGACCGGCGACGGCCTCGTCCGCCAAGCGGCCTACAAGGGGCTCGACCTCGGCAAGGATCCGACGGCCGTCCGGCGCGAGGCGCCCATCAGCGCGTCGACGCGATCCGCTCCGACAACCGCTCGGCGAGCATGATCGTGATCAGGTGCGGGAAGCCGGATGGCGGCTCCGGGATGATCGAGGCGTCGACGACGAAGAGCCCGTCGGTCCCGTGAACGCGGCCTGACGCATCGACGACGGCCCCGTCCTCTGGCGCCGGGCCCATCGCGCACGTGCCGACGACGTGGGGGACTGAATATGCGCCCTCCTGGACGGTCCGGCGGACGTCCGCCGGCGTCCGTGGGTACGTTGCGTCGGGTCGCGCCACCTCCCGACGGACCTCGACGTGCTCGGCCACGTCGAGCGCCCGCCGATAGCCCTCGACAAGGCGGTCCACGTCGGCTGGGTCGTGCAGCCCGGGGAGGGCGATGCGCGGCGGGTCCGACGGATCCGCGGAGCGCAACCGGACCGAGCCTCTCGAGCGCGGTTTGAGCAGCACCGCGTCGATCTCGAAACCGGGCGGATCCCCGAACGGATCGCGGACCCACAGCATCAGGTCGGGCGGGCCGGCGGCCGGGGCGCCGGCGCTGTGGAAGGTCGCGATGGAATGGAGGTTGGGCGCCGACTGCGCGGACCCGTCGTAGCCGGTGACGGCGTCGGCGCCGGGGTGGTCGGCGAGGTTGGCTCCGACGCCCGGGAGGTCGACCCGTACGGGGATCCCCATGGCGCGGAGGTGCGACGCGGGGCCGATGCCCGATCGCATGAGGATCGCCGGGCTGCCGTAGGTGCCCGCGCACAGGACCATCCGTCGGCCGCGAACGATCGATCCGTCCAGGAGCCTGACGCCGACCGCCCGGTCACCGTCGAAGACGATCTCGGCGGTCGGCGAGTCCGCGCGGATGGACAGGTTGGCCGGCGTCCGGCCGGCCGGCAGGTAGGCGTCGGCGGTCGTCACCCGCTCGCCGTCCGACGAGCTCATCGGCATCGGCCCGGCGCCGACGGCTCCCGGCTCATTGTGGTCGCGGACCATCGCGAAGCCGAGGTCGTCGAACGCACGTAGCGCCGCGGCGTGAGCCGGCGCCGGTTCGAGCTCGAGGTAGCGGCGGATCGGCAGCGGCCCGTCGGCGCCGTGCCACGGCTTCTCTCCGAAGTCCGCGTCCCGTTCGAGCTTGCGGAACGCCGGGAGCACGTCGGCGAACGCCCAGCCGGCGTTCCCGAGGGCAGCCCACGCCCGCTGGCGAGCCGCGAACGGCGAACCGGGTCACCCACGAGGTCCCGCCGAGGAGCCTCCCCCGATGGATGGGCTCCACCTGGCCGCGGTCGTCGAGCTCGGACTCGTAGCCCCAGCCGTGATTGCGGCTCATCCCCCAGCCGTCGCGCAGGCCGTCCGGGATGCTGGCGCGGAGGTCGGGGCCGGCTTCGATCAGGATCACCGAACGCGATCCGTCCTCCGCCAGTCGGGCCGCCACGACGCAGCCCGCCGCGCCGCCACCGACGACCACGACGTCCGTCTCGGCGTCCGGCCTCGACGTGTCCATGGAGGGATCGTCGCAGACTTCTCCCGGATGAGCCGATCGTTCAGGTCATCACCGAGCGAACGCCGCCGCGCGGAGAGGTCCTCAGCCGGAGAGCTCGGAGGCGGATGGCACAATGGCTCGCATGACCGACCTGCGGCCGCCCGCCACCGAGGCCGCCGTCGACGCGGCGACCGCGGGTGCGGCCGCCAACGATCCATTGCTCGCCGGTCGAGTGGCGCGGTCGCGTCACGACTGGGGGTCGGCCTTCGAGCTCCTCTCGGAGGCGGATCGCGCCGGCGGGCTGTCCGGTGACGACCTCGAGACGCTCGCCGAGGCGGCGTTCTTCGCCGCGCGGCCCGACGCTGAGGTGGACGCGAAGGAGCGCGCGTTCAAGCGCCACGAGGCCGACGGCAACGCCCTGCGGGCGGCATACCTCGCCGCAAGCATCGCCCGCAGCTACAGCTTCTCGGGCAAGCACTCCATCGCGTCCGCCTGGGCGAGACGGGCGGAGCGCCTGATCGGCCGCGACGGGGAGACCTATGCCCACGGCTACCTCGCCCTCGTCGACAGCGAGGCCGCCGCCGTGACCGGACGGTTGGACGATGCCGTCGAGCTGGCCGAGCGGGCCGTCGCGATCGGCACGAAGGCCGCCGATCGCGACCTGACGGCGTACGCCCAGACCAACCTCGGTGCCCTGAAGATCGGCACCGGCTCGACGGCCGATGGGCTGGCCCTCATGGAGGAGGCGTCCATCGCCGCCGTCAACGGGGATCTGTCGCCGTTCGCGAGTGGCGTCACGGCCTGCCGGATGATCGGTGCGTGTCGCGACCTCACCGACTACCGCCGGGCGAGCGAATGGATCGAGGCGACGGAGAAGTATTGCGATCGTGAGTCGCTCGAGGGCTTCCCCGGTGTGTGCCGGATCCACCGGGCCGAGGTCAGTGCCGTCGGCGGCGCATGGGAGCGCGCCGAGCACGAGCTCGAGCGGGCGACGACGGAGCTGGCGACGTTCAACGCGGCCGGGCCCCAGGCGGACGGCTTCTATGCGATCGGCGACATCCGCCGGCTCCGCGGCGACTTCGACGGCGCCGAGGCGGCGCTTCGCGAGGCCCATGCCCGCGGTCGATCGCCCCAGCCCGCGCTCGCCCTGGTTCGACTGGCTCAGGGCAAGGTCAAGGCCGCCGCGGCCGCGGTCGACGCGGCCGTCGCCGACGAGACGTGGGATCGCTGGGCCCGCGCGCGCCTCCTGCCGGCGCAGGTCGAGATCGCGATCGCCAACGGCGACATCGTCCACGCCCGATCGGCGATCGACGAGCTCGGATCGATCATCGCGGGGTATCCGTCGCCGGCACTCGTCGCCGGCTGCCGCGTCGCGTTGGGGCGCGTGCTGCTGGCTGAAGGCGACCTCCCGGGCGCCGCCCGTGAGCTGCGAACGTCGATCAAGGAATGGCGTGAAGTCGGCGCACCGTACGAGGTCGCGCGAGCCCGGGCCCTCCTCGCCCGAGCCCTCCGTGCCGACGGTGACGAGGACGACGCGGACCTCGAGCTGCGCGCCGCGATCGACGAGTTCGGGCGCCTCGGCGGCCGGGTCGACCTCGATGCGGCCGAACGAGAACTCCGGGCGGCCGCCGAGCGCCGGAGCGGCCCGCAGACCGCACGCAGGACGTTCATGTTCACCGACATCGTCGGCTCGACTAACCTCGCCGAGGCCCTCGGCGACGAGGCCTGGGAGCGGCTGCTCCGGTGGCACGACGACATGATCCGAAACCTCGTCGCGAAGGGCGGCGGCCAGGTCGTCAACTCGACGGGCGACGGGTTCTTCGCGGCATTCGACTCAGCCGCGGCCGCGGTCGACGCGGCCATCGCGATCCAGCGCGCCCTCCGCGACCATGGCGAGAGCAGTGGCTTCGCGCCGTCGGTCCGCATCGGGCTGCACACGACCGCGGCGACGCTGCGGGGCGATGACTACAGCGGGATCGGCGTCCACGTGGCGGCGCGGATCGGTGCGCTCGCCGGCGGCCGCGAGATCCTCGCCTCGAGCGATACGCTCGCCGAGGCCGGCGACGTGCCGGCGTCCGAGCCGCGACCGGCCGAGATCCGCGGCGCGACGGCTCCGGTGAACCTCGCGACGGTCAGTTGGTCATAATCGGACGAAGGAGGTGCTGCGCGTGGACAAGAAGGCCAAGACCCCCAAGAAGCCGAAGCAGAACAAGCCGAAGGACACCGCGAAGGGCAAGTAGGCGACGGCCGCCGACCGACCGCCTCAGCTCGCGGGCGGCTCCATCGGCGTCATCAGCTGGAAGTAGTTCCCGTCCGGATCGGCCAGCGTGGCGATCGACGACCCGGGGGCACCCTCGAAGCTGTACGGCTCCTGCACGACCGTCGCGCCGGCCGCCTTGAACCGGGCGAAGTCGCCCTGGACGTCATTGCTCTCGATGTTCCAGATCAGCCGGCCCGGCTGGTCGTTGGTGCCCTTGACCTCACTGTGCGGCCCGATCGTGACCGCGCCGCTGCCGATGACCCAGCCGGTGTAGCCGCCGTCGGCGAAGGTCGGCTCGCCCAGCAGCTTCGTGTAGTACGCCGCCAGCCGGTCGGGATCCTCCGACCCGATCAGGATGCTGTTGAAGTTCATCGGGATCCTCCGCGGTGTCGGGGCGCGTCTTACGGGCTCCAGAAGCCGATCACGCCGTCGATTGATTCTGGCGCATCCGCGTTCGCGAACAGGATCGTGATCCGCGTCGTGCCGTCCGCATCGATCACCGGTACGAGCAGCGACGTGCTGTCGGGCGACCAGACGCGGTGGCTCCGAGCGTACTGGTCGAAGTAGGTCAGGAACTGGTCGACATAGAGCTGGCCCGGTTCGACGACGGCGTCGGATCGGATCTTCCTGGACGCGACATCGACAAAGACGATGTGCACGGTGCTCGGCGAGGAGGTAGGCGATGCGCCCGGCGCGGGGGAGGGGCTCGTCGTCGGCGCCGGCGAGGCGGACCCCTCAGGCGGCACCACCCGGAGCGCCGCGATTGTCTTGCCGTCCGGCGACCACCAGAAGCTCACGACCGCGCCGTCGAGCAGGGTCCGGACCTTGCCGGACAGCGGTTCCAGGAGCCGCAGCGGACCGACCGGAACGGAGTACGCGGACTGGCCCGGCTCGCTGGGGCCGATCGAGGCGACCGTGTCGCCCCTCGGGTCGAAGCCGACGGCCGCCGTTCCGAAGACGGGCATCGAGCGCCGAGTGGATTCGCCGCGCCCGGCCACGACGACCTTCGCCTCGTCGCCCTGACCCGCCTGAACGTAGGCCTCGAATTTCTGGTCGCCACTGACCGCGCCGGCTCGGAAGTCGCCGGGCCTGTCAAGGGCCCCGCCCGCCGAGGCGCCGTCGAGGCCGATCTCGCCGAAGAACGCGTCCGGACCGCTGCCGACATGGGCCAGCAGATGATCCGATCCGATCCAATCGAAATAGAACGGGTTCCCCGTCCGGATCTGCGAGCCGGGCGCACTGCCGTCGACGGGCTCGCTGCCGTCGGCGGCGACGATCCGGAGCGACAGCCCCCCGTTCTCGTCGGCGAGGTAACCGACTGACTTCCCGTCGGGCGTCCACGACAGGTAGAAGGGCCCGATCGCCGTGCTGCGGAGGAGGACGACGGGCTCGACGGGCTGGCCGGTCGCGGCCTGCTCGGCATCGAACACGAGGATCTGCCTGTCTGCCGAGCCGTAGCGGATCGTGGCGATGTGCGAGCCGTCCGGCGACCAGACGGGGAAGGCGAACATGGCGTCGCCCGCCTCGGCGAGGATCGTGACGTGCCCCATCGTGTCGACGAGACCGAGCGAGCCATCCGGCTCGACCACCGCGATCGAGCCGGACGATGCGAACGGCCGCTCGGGCGGTGGGGCGGTGGATCGGGCGGTGGGCGCGGGCGCCGATGCAACCGGCGTGGCCGGCGACGCGTTCGCGGAGCCGATGGCGACGTTCGACGATGGCCCCGCGGCCGACAGCTGCGGCGACGGCGCGGGCTTGGCCGAGCCGAGGACCAGCCACCCCGCCGCCACGACGATGGCGATGGCGGCCACCAGCGCGACGATCGCAACCGCGGCCACCAGCGCGACGATCGCAACCGGCCCCGATGTGGTCGATCGCGGCTCGGGCGGGCCTGGCTCCATCAGGTCACGATACGCGCCTGACGGCGCGCCAGATCGCGCAGATGTCTCCTAGAGGTCGGCCCGCTCTGCGTATCGTCGGGTGCGGTCGATGATGCGATTGAGCCGGGCCATGTAGACCGACTCGGCCTCGTCGCTCGCGGCACGGGCGGCGTCCCACTCGGGGCTGCCGGGTGCGGCGAACCAGACCCGCCGTTCGGCGGATCGCCAGCGGCGGCGGAGCTCGGCCATGCGGGGGCGCTGGGGCTGCGCCATGGTTCCTCGTGTCCTGATTGGTTCGCCGGTTTCGAGCGAGGCTGCGCCCCGCGTGTGCGTGACGCACCGACAGCGTTCTCCGGCTGGTGCGTCGTGTCGATGGGAGAAACGGACCGCCCGAAACGGGTCCCAGGTCCCGGCGTCACCTTGAGCCGGCGATCAACCGATCCAGTCGCGCCACTCCTTTGAGCGAGTCTTGCCCATCGACTTCAGGTACACGCTCACCTTCCCGTAGAAGATGAGCAGCGCCTCCCGGTAGGTGTCGAGCTGCTCCTTCGGCAAGGGCGAGAAGAACGACTCGTCGAAGTCGGACCGCACGATCCTGCGCCCCTCGATGTCCTTCTCGGATAGCGCCTCGATGGCCGCCGTCAGGGCTCGATCGAGGTCCGAGTACCACGCCTTCAGGGCGGCCACGCTGAGCTCCAGGACCGGCTCCGAGTTGCGGTATCCGAAGTCCTGGCGGAACGTCCGAAGCGACTCGACGTAGGTGTGCTCGATCTCGCCGACCTCCCGGCATAGGGCACCGAGCGTCTCGGTCTCGCCCCCGAGGCGTGACTCCAGGTCGGCGTCTTCGAGCGAGTCCATCAGCTGGTCTCGCAGCTGCTGGTACAGCGCGAAATAGGTCTCGTCCAGGTACCCGTCGACGATGGAGTTCACGCCCGCCACCGCTCCGGCCTCGTTACGACCTCGCCTGGGCGAGGGCGATGCAGTCCCGGATCTCGGTGTCCAGCAGGCGTCGGTACAGACGGGCGATGCCGAGCCACCGAATGGGGCCGGAGAACGGCCCGGACATCTCGAAGGCGTGATGAACCCTGGCGCCGACGGGCGTCGGCTCGATCTCGTAGACGTTCACGATCGACAAGCCGATCGGCCGGACCTCGATCTCGAGCGCACGCTCCGGCACGAGCTTCCTGATCCGGCATCGGTAGGTGGCGGGGTACATCGGCCGGATCTCGACCATGCCGCCCTCGACGAGCGGTCCGTCGGCGCGCGCCCAGCGCACGTTGTGGCCCCACGTCGGCCAGGTGGAAGGGTCCATGTACAGCGCCCAAACGGCGGCCGGATCGACGGCCGCTTCGCGCGTCGCCTCGATCGTGTAGGCCATGTCCCCTCCGAGCACGTGCGACGTCTCTCATCGTCGGATCCACGTCAACCGGCGGATGGCCGAACCCGCATGATGCTCGCGTGGAATCGCCGCCGCTTCGCGTCGTCATCGCCGAGGACTCGGTCCTCATCCGGGAGGGGATCGCCCGGCTGATCGAAGAGTCGGGCGGGAGCGTGGTCGCCAAGGTCGGCGACGGACCATCGTTCGTCGAGGCGGTCGAGGCGCACCGACCCGACGTATCCGTTGTCGACGTCCGGATGCCCCCCGGCCAGCGCGACGAGGGGCTCCGCGCCGCGATCGAGGCACGACGCCGCCTTCCCGGCAGCCCGATCCTCGTCCTCAGCCAGTATGTCGAGCGCCAATACGCCACCGAGCTCCTGGCCGACGGCGCCGGCGGCGTCGGCTACCTCCTGAAGGATCGAGTCGGCGACATCCCCGAGTTCATGGACGCGTTGCGGCGGGTGGCCCGGGGTGGGACGGCGCTCGACCCCGAGGTCGTCGCCCAGCTCATGTCACCGTCCCGGCCGGACGACCCGTTGGCCGCCCTGACCCCGCGCGAACGCGAGGTCCTCGCCGCGATGGCGGAGGGCCGGACCAACGTCGGGATCGCTCGGCTCCTGAGCATCACCGAGGGCGCGGCGGAGAAGCACATCGGCAACATCTTCGGGAAGCTCGAGCTACCCGACACGCAGAACGACCACCGTCGCGTCCTCGCCGTCCTGACCTACCTCGGCGCCTAGCGCTCGTCGGCGGGCGGTTCCGTCGTCGCCGCCTCAACCAGTGGGATCTCCGCGTGGACGAGGGTCGGACCGCCGGGCGGGCTCGAGATCGACAGTGATCCGTCGACTCCGGCGACCCGTCCGGCGAGACCCTCGAGCCCGCCGCCGGGCCCGACCTTCGCCCCGCCGCGGCCATCGTCCCAGACCTCGACGACCAGCTGCGATCCCTCGCGCCGGCAGCGCACCTCGCAACGCGTCGCGCCGCTGTGCTTCGCGACGTTGGCCAGCGCCTCGGTGGCCACGAAGTAGGCCGTCCGTTCCGCGACCGGTGGGAGCCGCTCACGGGGAGCGAGCTCGCTGAGGAGGGTCGTCGGCACGGGCCCACGCCCGGTGACCGACTCCAGCGCGGCGACGAGGCCCCGGTCGAGCAGGATGGACGGGGCGATGCCGCGGACGAGATCGCGGAGCTCCGCCAGGGCCTGCCGCGCCTGTTCCTGACCCTCGACGATGAGCTGCTTCGCCGCCGCCGGATCGTCGTCGAGCCGCTCGCTGGCGAGCCCCAGGTCGATCGTGAGCATGACCAGCCGCTGCTGCGCGCCGTCGTGCAGGTCGCGCTCGATCCGATGGAGCTCGCTGGCCTCGACGTCCAGGACCGCCGACCGGCTCTTCTGGAGGGCCGCCACCTGCCGTCGCAGCTCACGACTCTCCGACGTGCAGAGGAGGGCGGCCACCACACCCCGGTGCAGCGCGATCAGGAGCTGCGACATCGAGGCGGCCACCATGACGAGCGCCGCCCCGGCAAGCGTCCGGATCGTGATCGGCACAAGGTCGTGACCCAGCAACGGCCCGAGGAACCCGGGCAGCGACGCCCCTCCCGCGGCGTCGTACCAGATCGGCGTCGTCAGGAGGGACAGCCCGACGATCCAAAACGTCGCCGCCACGGCGAACTCGATGACTGACAGGGGCAGGTTGATCGCGACGTAGAGCACGTCCCGCCAGCGGTTCTCGTCGGCGAATTCGGCCCGCAGGAGGTCGACGATGCCACCGCGCAGCGGCCGATAGGGGTGCGGCGCCGGCCGAGCCGTTTCGCCGGCGAACGCCCGCCGGCGTTCGATCCGGGCCGCCAGCCGTGATCCCTCGATCGCGATGGCGATGAAGACGATCCCGATGCCGGCCAGGAGGATGGTCAGGCCCGTGGACAGCGCCGCCAGGATCGGAGCAGCGGCGCCGATCCCGGTGAGGAGCCCCAGGGCGATGGCTCCGTTCGCCCGCCACGTCTCCGGATGGACCGGCGAGAGAACGAACGCCCGGACGGGGTTCGGCGCCCGTCGGGCGAAC
>VBFG01000005.1 GCA_005882635.1 Chloroflexota bacterium
ACCGGGCGAGGAGCGCCGCGACGGTTGCTTCCGCATCGCTGGATCCGCCAGCGACGGGCTCCATAGGGGTCGTGGTCATGCGCCCCATCCAGCCTGCTGGCCGCCGACACGCTGGGCGGTGATCTGCTCGAAGTAGCCGGAACGGGCGTAGGCCGCGACGGGATCGGGGTCAAGACCCATGATCATCCGCACCTCGGCGAGGATCGGCCGCACGTCGGTGTTGTATGCGTCCATCAGGATGGCGTTCGCGTCGAGCACGTCACCGGCCGCCTGAGCGGACGCGAGCGCCTCTCGATCCACAAGCAGCGCCTTGGCCGTTGCCTCCTGGACGTTCATCACGGACCGGATCTGGCCGGGGATCTTCGGCTCGATGTTGTGGCACTGGTCCAGCATGAACGCGACCCCGGATTCGGCGCTCAGAGCTCCCGCGCTGACGACCTCGACCATGATCCGGAAGAGCTGGAACGGGTCGGCCGAGCCGACCATGAGGTCGTCGTCCGCGTAGAAGCGAGAGTTGAAGTCGAAGCCGCCGAGGCGGCCGAGGCGGAGGAGCGAGGCGACGATGAACTCGATGTTCGTGCCGGGCGCGTGGTGGCCGGTGTCGACGACGACCACCGCTTTCGGCCCTGCGGCCAGGCACTGGACGTAGGCCGTGCCCCAATCCGGGACGTCCATCGTGTAGAAGGCCGGCTCGAACAGCTTGTATTCCACGAGCATCCGCTGGTTCGGCCCGAGGCGTGCGTGGACGGCGGCGAGTGCCTCTGCCAGACGGTCCTGGCGCGCCCGGATGTCGTCCTGGCCCGGGTAGTTCGTGCCGTCGGCGAACCACAGCTTGAGGTCGCGTGACCCGGTCGCATCCATGATGTCGATGCACGCGAGCAGGTGGTCGAGCGCCTTGCGCCGGATGCGCGGGTCCGGATGGCAGACACTGCCCAGCATGTAGTCGTCGTCCTGGAACACATTCGAGTTGATCGTCCCGAGACGGACGCCCAGATCGTCGGCGTGGCGGGCAAGAGCGGCGTAGTCGTCGACGCGGTCCCACGGGATGTGGAGGGCCACGCTCGGCGCAACGCCCGTGTAGCGATGGACCTCGGCGGCGTCCGCGATCTTCTCCTGCGGCGTTCGCGGCACGCCCTGTTGCGCGAAGACCTTGAAGCGCGTCCCGGAGTTGCCGAACGCCCACGACGGCAGCTCGATCTGCTGGGCAGAGAGGGCCGCAACGACGGTCGGTTTGGTGGTCACGTTTGCCTCCGTCGCGCTCTCACGGGCGCGATCTCGACGATGTTGCCTTTCGCGCAATCAAGCGGAGCCATCGATGTTGCTCGCTCCCAACCCGGCGCCGTCACCGGTCCGGAGGAGAGGGCCTGTGGCCCGCGCCGGGGTCGGAAGCGAGTTGCCAGGAGGCGCCGTGGCCGCTCCGGAGGAGACCGGACCGGACGTCGCCATTGGCCATGCGGACAGGCTGACACAGATTTCGATTGATTGCAATTCCTTTCTTGACATTCCAATTGCTGTGCGACTAGTGTGCCGTCAGCAACCAATCGAAACCCTGATCGGTGCGCCGGATCCTCCGCCGATTGCCGTCCCACCAAGGAGCGCCAGTGCCCGGTTCCGCGAACGGCTCGCCGGATGACGTGTTCGCCCCTGAACGCCAGGAGCGCATCGCACGCCTGGTCGAGGAGTACGGTCGCGCCCGAGTGGCGGACCTGGCGAGTCGCTTCGGAGTCTCCTCGGTCACCATCCGGAAGGACCTCGTGGCGCTCGAGACGGCGCATCGGCTGGTCCGGGCCCATGGCGGCGCGATCGCGATCGATCGCAGCCGGCCGGAGCTGTCGTTCGATATCCGGGAACGCTTGCAGGCCGAGGAGAAGAGCCGGATCGGCGCCGCCGCCGCGGCCCTCGTCCAGGACGGCGAGAGCATCGTCATGGATGCCAGCACGACCGCCCTTTCGGTCGCGCGCCAGCTGAAGACGCGCGGCGGCTGGAGCCAGCTCACGATCATCACGAACGGGCTGCGACTGGCGGGCGAGCTGGCGGGCCATCCGGGGATCGTCGTCTTGATGCTGGGCGGGCGCGTGCGCTGGGAGGCCCTGTCGGTCGTCGGTCAGCTCGGGAACGGGCTCTTCGACCGGATCAACGTCCAGAAAGCGTTCCTGGGCGCGGCCGGCTTCACGGTCGAGTCCGGGCTCGCCGACGCGACCGACGAGGAAGCCCAGATCAAGCGTTCGATGGTCGGGGCCGCCCGCGAGATCATCGCGATCGTCGACCACACGAAATGGGAACGGGCGGCGTTCGCGACGTTCTGCTCGACCGATGAGATCGACATCGTCCTGACCGACGCCGGCGCGCCGCCCGCCATGGTGGCCGCCCTGGGGAGCCGGAACATCGACGTCCGACTGGTCGACGGCACCCCGGCCGACGCGCCGTGGCCGGCCGACTCGACGACCGCCAGGCAATCCGGACGATGACCGACGGGGTCGCCGACCTGGCGACGATGCCCACCCTCCGCGCAGACCTCCGGGGAATCTCGAAGCGATTCGGCGCGACCCAGGCCCTCGACGACGTGTCGCTGACATTGGTGCCCGGCGAGATCCATGGCCTGGTCGGCGAGAACGGAGCCGGCAAAAGCACGCTGGTCAAGATCCTCGCCGGGATCCACCAGCCGGACAATGGGACGATCGCCCTCGATGGCGAGCCGGTCGAGATCGCCGGTCCGGCGCAGGCCCGTGCTCTCGGCATCGCGGTCGTCCACCAGGAGCCCCGCCTGTTCCCGGATCTCACGGTCGCCGAGAACGTGTTCATCGGGCACGCCCCGTCCGGGCGCCTCGGCACGATCGACTGGAGCGCGACGCGGCGTTCGGCGGCGAGGCTCTTCGACCAGCTCGACGTCCAGTTCGACGTCGGCGCGCCCGTTCGTGGCCTGTCGATGGCAGACCAGCAGCTGATCGAGATCGCAAAATCGTTGTCGGTCGACGCTCGGGTCCTGATCCTCGACGAGCCGACGGCGTCCCTCTCGGCCCACGAGGTCGAGCGCCTCTTTGCCATCGTGCGACGTCTCCGAGACCGCGGCGTCGCCGTGCTCTTCGTGAGCCATCGCCTCGACGAGGTCTTCGCCCTGTGCGACCGGGCGACGGTCTTCCGAGACGGCCGCCACGTCGTCACCACATCGACCGGCGAGCTCACCACTGCAGACCTCGTCCGGCACATGGTCGGCCGGGCGGTCTCGCTCTTTCCGAAGGTCGAGACGCCGATCGGCGAGCTCCTCCTCGAGGTCGAGGGGCTGACGCGGGCCGGCGAGTTCCGCGACATCAGCTTCTCGGTTCGACGAGGCGAGATCGTCGGCCTGGCCGGGCTCGTCGGCGCGGGCCGCACGGAGGTCGCCCGCGTCCTCTTCGGGATCGATCGGCGGGACGGAGGCGAGATCCGGCTCGGCGGACATGCCGTCAGCTTCGCGACCCCGTCGGAGGCCATGGATGCGGGGATCGCCTACCTGCCGGAGGACCGCCATCAGGAAGGCCTGGTGCTGGACTTCTCGATCGCCCAGAACGTCACCCTGCCGATCTTGCCCCGTCTCTTCCCACGCCTCCTGGTCCGGGCATCGACGGAGCGCCGCGTCGCCGACGAGTACACGAGGCAGTTCGACGTCCGGATGACCGGCGTCGACCAGATCGTCGGCGCGCTCTCGGGCGGCAACCAGCAGAAGGTCGTGCTGGCCAAGTGGCTCGCCTCGAAGCCACGGGTCCTGATCCTCGACGAGCCGACGCGCGGCATCGATATCGGTGCCAAGGTCGAGGTCCACCGGATCATCTCCGAGCTCGCGGCGTCCGGCCTCGGGATCGTCCTGATCTCGAGCGACCTACCGGAGGTCCTCGCGATGTCCGACCGGATCCTCGTCCTGCACGAGGGCCGGCTCACCGCGGAGATCCCGCGCGCGCGAGCGACCGAAGAACGGGTGATGTTCGCTGCGACCGGCAATCTCGAGCCGGTGGCGGCCGGCGACCAGACCAGCGGCGCGGCCGATGTCTGACAGCGGCGCCGCCGTGGCCACGTTGTCCGTCCGGTCTCGCGGCCAGTGGCTCGCCGTCGTGGCGCGTCAGCGCGAACTCAGCCTCGTCGCGATCATGATCGTCCTCGGCGGCCTCGTCACGCTGACGGCGCCGCAGTTCCTGACCGTCTCGAACCTCAGCCAGGTCGCCGTCCTCGCGGCCCTCATCGCGGTCGCCGCAGTGGGCGAAGCCCTCGTCGTCATCACGCGCAACGTCGACCTGTCCGTCGAGGCGACGATGGGCCTCGTCGCATACTGCGTCGCCAGCCTCCTCGAGCGGCATGCGCTCGGCACGACGGGCGCCATCGCGTTCGGGCTCGGACTCGGGCTCGTCCTCGGCATGGTCAATGGCATCGTCGTCACCGTGTTCCGGGTGCCGGCGATCGTGGCGACGCTCGGGACGTTGAGCATCTTCCGCGGCATCGACTACCTGGTCGCCGGGAGTCACCAGGTCCCGCTGGCGAGCCTGCCGGACGGCTTCACCAATCCGGCTCGGGACTCCGTCCTGGGGATCCCCATCTTCGTCCTCGTCGCCTTGGGCATCGTGGTCATCGGGAGCGCCGTCCTTCGCTCCACCCGGTTCGGGCGGCAGCTCTACGCCGTCGGCAGCAACCCGGAGGCCGCGGCGATCCTCGGGATCCCTTCCCGGCTCGTCGTTTTCACCGCGTTCTCGGTATGCGGCTTGCTCGCCGGGGTGGCCGGGGTCCTCTACGTCATGGAGTTCGGGACGATCAACGGGACGTCCGCGACCGGTCTCGTCCTCGCCGTCGTCGCCGCCGTCGTCGTGGGTGGCGTCAACATCTTCGGCGGCTCCGGAACGCTCGTCGGGGCGGCGCTCGGCGCCCTCTTCCTCGGCTTCATCGCGAATGCGCTGATCCTCGTCGGCTTGTCCCAGTTCTGGCTCCAGGCGATCTACGGGCTGGTGATCCTGCTCGCCGTGAGCGCCGACGCGATCATCGTCCGGCGCATCCAGCGAGCGACCGCAGCGCGGCGCGTTCGGTGAGCGACGTCGTGCACGGCCCCAGCGTGGCCGGCGCCCGATCCGGGCGATCGTGGCTCGGCGTCCTCGCGCGGTGGGAGACGTTGCTGGTCGTCGCCATCGCCGGGCTGGTCGTCCTCGGGACGCTGCTGTCGCCTTTCTTCCTGACGCCGGGCAACTTCTCGAACCTGATCGCGGCCCTCATGGAGGTCGCGATCATGGCCCTGCCGATGACGCTGATCATCGTCGCCGGCGAGATCGACCTGTCCGTCGAGTCGATGGCCGGCCTGGCCAGCTCCCTGATCGGTTTCCTGTGGGCCGCGGGCGTACCGCTGACCGCGGCTATTCCGCTCGTCCTGGTCGTCGGCGCTCTCGGTGGCCTCCTGAACGGCCTGCTCGTCGCGCGCGGGCGGCTCCCGTCCCTCGTCGTGACCCTCGGCACGCTGGCCCTATTTCGCGGTCTTGCCCTGATCGTCCTCGGGCCGCGCGGCGTCAGCAACTTCCCGCCGGAGTTCACGGCTCTCGGCTTCGGTTACGTGCCGGGGACGCTGATCCCGTGGCCCTTCGTGATCTTCCTGAGCCTGGCCCTCGTCCTCGGCGTCGTCCTGCATCGGACCTGGATCGGCCGCCAGATCTACGCGATCGGCAGGAACACCGGCGCGGCTCGCTACTCCGGCGTTCGCGTGATCCGGATCCGGACGGCCCTCTTCGTCCTGTCGGGGCTGATCGCCGCGCTCGCCGGGATCATCCTGACGTCACGTCTGTCCAGCGCGCGAGCCGACGCCGGCGCCGGCATGACGCTCACCGTCGTGACCGTCGTCCTGCTCGGCGGCGTCAACATCTTCGGCGGCTCGGGCACGATCCCGGGCGTCGCACTGGCGGTCATCGCCGTCGCGGTCATGCAGAACGCGCTGCGTCTCGCGAGCGTGACGGTCGAGGTCCAGAGCATAGCCCTCGGGTTGCTCCTGATCCTCTCGGTCGTCATCCCCAACTTCGCTCACCAGGCCAAGTCGGCCATCGATCGAGTCCGTGGAGGACGGCCTCCGCCGGCCGACTCGGTTCGCCGTGGTGAGGCAACCACAGGATAGGAGGACCAATCTTGAAGCTCAGATCGGCCGGGCGAACCATCGCCCTGGCGACGGCCACCGTCATGTTGTTTGCCGCCTGCACCGGTGGCGGCGCCACCCAGGCACCCGGGGGTTCCACGGCGGCATCGACCGCGCCAGGTGGCTCTACTGCCGCTGGCGGCTCCGCAGCCGCCGCCGGCCCCATCACCGTCGGCTACCTGCCGAAGGACATCGTCAACCAATACTTCGCCGCCGCCAAGACCGGCATCGACAAGGGTGCCGCCGAGACCGGCAGCAAGATCATCCAGGTCGGGCCGAACGAGCCCAAGGCGGACCTCCAGGTCCCCTTCATCAAGGACCTGACGACCCAGAAGGTCAACGCGATCATCATCTCGGCCGACGGCAAGGATGAGGTCGCCCCGGACCTGAAGGCCGCGATGGCCGCCGGCATCAAGGTTGTCGGCTTCGACTCGAGCCCGGCCGTCGGCGCGTACAACGTCTTCGTCAACCAGGTCGACTTCAGCGGCGTCGGCGTGAACCTCGCCGACTGGGCGTGCGAGCTCGCTCCGAACTGCACGGGCGACATCGCGATCCTGTCGGCGGCCGCCACGGCGACCAACCAGAACGCCTGGATCGACCTGATGAAGACGACGCTGGCCGGGGACAAGTACAAGGGCCTGAAGCTCGTCGATACCGTCTACGGCGACGACAAGCCCGACGTCAGCACGACCCAGGCTCAGGGACTCCTCACCAAGTACCCGAACCTCAAGGTCATCGTAGCGCCGACCACGGTCGGCATCCTCGCCGCCGCCCAGGTCGTGAGCCAGGCCGGCAAGGCGGCCAGCGTCAAGGTGACGGGTCTCGGCTTCCCGAACGACATGAAGAAGTTCGTCAAGGATGGCACCTCACCGGTCTTCGGCCTGTGGAGCGTCCCGGACCTTGGCTATCTCTCGTACCAGGTCGCCGCCAAGCTCGTCAGCGGCGAAATCACCGGCAAGGAAGGCGAGACCTTCACGGTCAAGGGCTTGAACAAGGACCAGCCGTACACGATCGGCAAGGACAGCATCGTGATCCTCGGCCCGGCCTTCCGGTTCGACTCGACCAACGTCGACCAGTTCAACTTCTAGCGTCTCGTGCGCTAGTCGCAGATCGGCGCCCCGGAGGCCTCGCCTTCGGGGCGCCGTCGATTCAAAGGAGGCGCGATGGACCGCGTGGGCTTCAGGATGCGACTGCTGCCCGGCCAGGCGGCCGAGTATCGGCGCCGGCACGCCGCCGTCTGGCCCGAGATGCTGGACGCCCTCCGTGCGGCCGGCGCCCGTAAGTACTCGATCTTCCTCGGCGGCTATGACCTGTTCGGCTATCTCGAGGTGGAGGACTTCGCACGTTTCCGGGAGCGAATGGCAGCGGCGGAGGTCAACGACCGCTGGCAGGCCGGGATGACTGCGCTGATCGACCCGCTGACCGACCCGGAGACGGGCTTCCATCGACGTCTCGAGGAAGTGTTCCATCTCGAATGAACGCTCCCGCCGTCAGTGAGAGGCTTCACCCACAGGCGGTCGAAAGGCTGACGAGCCTTGCGCGACCAGCGGCCCGAGGTCGGCCCCGGTGGACTCCACGGTAACGCATAAGGCACGCGCGGAGTGGGCCGGATCCCCACATATGGACCACTCCGCAGCGAGTGCCTGAACCAAGTTTGGTGCGTCCCACGACCGAGGTCATGACGCGTCGTCATCACTCGATGCGGGCCGGGAACGCTGCGGCTCCGCGGATTCGCCGCCTTCGTCCCAGCCGGCGTTGGAGAACGTGGGGATGAATCGGTACCCAACGCCGGGGACGGTTGCGATGAAACGCGGGCGTCGATAGTCGTTCTGGAGCTTGATCCGCAGGCTTCGAATGTGGCGATCGACGATGTTGCTCTCTGCGACGAAGTCCGTCCCCCAGATCGCGTCCAGGATCTCGTCTCTCGTGAGGACGCGTCCGCTCCGACTGGCGAGGAGGTACAGAAGGCTCTGCTCGATCCCGCTCAGGTGGACGACCGACGTTCCGGCTCGGACCTGACGGTTGACGATATCGATCTCGATCTCGCCGATCGTGATCGTCGGGACGATCGGCCGATCCGTCCCTGATGCCCGCCGGGCCAGCACCATGCATCGGGCGAGGAGCTCCTCTGGCGAAAACGGCACCGTGAGGATGTCGTCGACCCCGAGGTCGAACGCCTTGAGCTTCGTCTGGAGATCGCCCCGCCTGGTCAGGCCGAGCACGGGCATCACCGTGCCGGCGAGGGCATTCGCATCGTCGAGATGCTCCAGCAGTGGGGTGCTGCCGTCGTGGTCCATGTCGACGACGCCGATATGCGGGCGCCATTGATCCAGGATCGCCTCGGCTTCGGCCAGGTCACGGGCAGCCCTGACGACGAACAGTCCGTGATTCAATGTCAACTCGATCAGATCGACGAGCAACGCTCGATCATGAAGCACGAGAGCCCGACGCGGACTCCCACCCGGTGCTTCCACGTGAATCCGTGATCGATGAGACCCCGCCGAGAGAGCCACGCCCCCATTCTACGGTCGAAGTCGAGTAGGTCCGCCAGGGGAGGATCGGCCGCTCGGTCGGTTCGTCGAGGATGGCCGGGCCGACCGCTCGCTCCGACGCCGCGGACGCAGTCGCCGACGCCCTGGATCGTGGTTGGGGGTGCTGCTCGCCAGCCTCAGCGGTGAACTGACGAATCGTCCAAGGTCTCCCGGCGAAACTCATTGAATGAGCCTCGGACGAGGCGTAGATTCGACCGCGGACAAGCTGTCCGGCCGCTCAGGAGGGAGGGTGCCATGGAGCCCCGATCCTTGTACGACAGGCTCGGAGGCAAGGGGGCCATCAACGCGGTCATCGACGATTTCGTCGCCCGCGCGGCAGCCGATGGTCGCATCAACGCCAAGTTCGCCAGAACCGACGTGCCACGGCTCAAGGCGATGCTCGTCGAGCAGGTCTCGATGGCGACCGGCGGCCCCGTCACGTACACCGGCCGCGGCATGCGCGAGACCCACGACGGCATGGGCGTGACCGCCGGCGAGTTCGATGCCCTGGTCGGCGACCTCGTCGCGACGTTGAACCGGTTCTCCGTGCCGGCGGCGGAGCAGCAGGAGCTGCTGGGCATCCTCGGGCCGCTCCGCGGCGACATCGTCGAGGTCGAGTCCCCGTCGACCGGGACCCCGCTGCCTGACACGTATCAGGCGGCCAAGCCGCTCGCGGCGGTCTGACTCCCGCCACGGGCGACGCCGACCAGCGACCTGAGCCGGCGACGCGCCTCACCTCGACCGCCCGGGTCGAGGCGTTCAGCGACGGCGTGATGGCGATCGCCATCACGCTGCTCGTCCTCGACCTCAAGGTTCCAGACGCCGTCCAGGTTCCCGACGGCGACCTCCTCGGTGCCCTCGCCGCCCGCTGGCCGTCGTACCTCGCCTACCTCGCTGCGTTCCTGACGATCGGGATCATCTGGCTGAACCACCGCGCCTTCGTGGACCGGATCCGCCGGTTCGACGGCCCACTCCACTGGTTCAACCTCCTGCTCCTCCTCGGCGTCGCGACCCTGCCCTTCCCGACGTCGCTGCTCGCCGCGTACCTCGCCGACGGAGGACCCGCCGCGTCGACGGCCGCGGTCATCTACGGGCTGTTGTCGGTCGCGACCGCGCTGCCCTGGCTGTTGATGTGGCGACATCTCGTCCGCCATCCGGAGCTGCTCGAGCCACCGCTCGACATCTCCTACGCCCGTCGCGAGCTTCGTCGTGCTTCGATTGGGCCGGCGGTCTACGCGTTCGCCGTCCCAGTCGCCTTCGTGGCTCCGTTCGTCGGCCTGATCTTCTACATCGCGATCGCGGTCCTGTACGCGGTCACGAACCAGGGATCGGTCGCGGATCCGATCGCGCCGGCCGCATCGACGAACGTCGGCTAGGCTGGATCGACCGCTGTCCGTCGCGGCGCGTTGCCCGTCCGCCCTGGAGAGACCGAATGCCGAACCTCGTCGACCTCGCCGACATGACGCCGATCCAGGTCTGGGACAGCGTCGTCGTCCGCCGCGTCCAGGGCGAGAAGCTCACCCTCGCGATCGTCGAGCTCGCGCCGAACGCCATCGTCCCCGAGCATCGCCACGCGAACGAGCAGTGCGGCCTCGTCATCGAGGGCGAGGTCCGGTTCAGGATCGGCGACGAGGAACGACTCCTCGGCCCCGGCGGGACGTGGCGGATCCTCGGCGATACGCCTCATCAGGTCGTCACCGGACCCGAGGGTGCCGTCGTCATCGACGTGTTCGCCCCGGCCCGGGCGGATTGGGATGACCGACCGACGGTCGGGACGGCCGACGAACCGGCGGAGCTGGTCTGGCCCCGCGCCCGCTAGGACCGGTGCGCCGGGGCAACACCGGCGCGACGCCATCGGGAGCCAGCGGGAACCCCGGCCGTGCGATGATCGTCGCGCGGCCCATGAAGACCGTCGTTCTCCGCATCCTCGTCGCGTCGTCCGTCGCCGTCTCGATGGCCGCCTGCTCGGGTGCGGCCGCGCCAAGCGCAAGCCAGGCGGCCGCCAGCCCGCCAACCGCCGTGGACAGCCCGGCGGCGGCCGCGGCCCGCGTCCTTGCCGCCGATACCCGGTTCGCCGGGCTGAGGCCGCGGGACCCCAATGTCATCGGCCAGTGCTGCTTCTATCAGGTCGAACCCGCGGCATCCGGATATGCGGTCACGATCGAGGTCGGCTGGGGTGACTGCCCGTCCGGATGCATCGACAGGCATCGGTGGGTGTTCGACGTGAGCCCGGGTGGCGACGTCACCCTCCGGGCCGAGAGCGGGCCAGCCGTGCCGGCCGGCGTCCCTGGTGGCGGTGGGTCTTCGGCCGGCGGCGGCGTCCCGAGCGGTGTCGGCGTCGCTGGCGTCGCCACCGCTGGTCCGACCTGTCCGGTCGTCAGCGACAACGACCCGTCCTGCGCGGAGCGGCCGGTCGCCGGCGCGATGGTCCACATCGTGGCGGCCGACGGGACGGAGGTCGCCACGCTCACGACCGATGCGCAGGGCCGGTTCTCGGCTGACCTCGAGCCCGGTGCCTACCAGGTGGTCGCCGACGACGCCGCGGGGCTGATGCATCGGCCGGATCCGGTCACGATCACCGTCACGAACGGCGTCGTCACGGTTCAGCTGTCGTACGACACCGGGATCCGCTGAGAGCGTCGCGCGCCACCGCGAATCAGAAGGCCGCCGCCCTTTCGGGCGGCGGCCTTCCGCTGAGTCGCTACAGAACCAGCCGGCCTCGGCTAGTTGATCAGCTTGACGCTGTAGTTCCCGAATTGGCCGCCCGCCGGGGCGGTGTCCACGATCAGGAAGTTGTTCGCGTTGATTGGCGAGACGAAGTAGCCGCTGATGGACTTGGTCGAACCGCCACTCGAACCGGTGACATGGAACATCGCCCAGCCGACCATGAGGCCGTTGTCGTCGACGATCGGGACCGGGAACTCGCCACCGATGCCGTACAGGGCCAGATCCGAGTACAGGGTCGTATGCGACCCCGCGTTGAGCGGTGAGATCTTGTCGTTCAACGTCGTCTCGGTCGACAGTCCGCCGTTGATGATGAGGTCGTCGACCACGTTCGAGTCGGCGTTGCACTGGTCGCAGTACATCGTCCAGTTGAATGTCGTCGAGGTCTGCGGGACGTCCTGCGAGCCGACGGGTGGCTCGGTGTACGTGGCCTCGTGACCGACTCCGGCGCCGTTCGCATCGAACGCCTCTTGGTTGAAGATGATCGGCATCGCCCCCGTGACCGCGTTCGGCCAGCCAGCCTTCGTGGTCGCGGTCGTCGCGACCTGCCAGGTGGACATCCCGAGAAGCCCAGCGAAATTGTTCTGATGCGGGGCATTGATCGTCACCTGGAATGTCCGTCCGGCGCCACCCGCAGCATTCGTTTGCACGGTCAGCGACACACCGCCCGTTCCATCGGTGTAGCCATTGGACGCAGCCGTGCTCACGGCGGCGGCCTGGGCGCCTGGGACCCCGCCTCCCATGCCGTAGGCATAGGCGGCCGCCATCGCCGCGCTGTCGGCGACGTTCTGCATGTCTCGGCGCTGGACGAATGTGGAGCCGCCGTCAAGGACGAGCCCCGTCATCGCCACGATGGCGGTCAAAGCAAGAGCGAAGATGACGAGGACCTGGCCGCCATTACGGCGCTCGTCCAGATCGCTTCGGCGCATGGCGGCGTACCTCATGGAACTTGAACGTGGGCCGTCGACTGGAGTGTCGACGGTGCGACCATCGAGAGAACTGGCGTGAGCACACTGAACGGAACGGTCACGGTGACCCGGACATACAACGCGCCTCCGCTGGTGGCCGAGCAGTCCTGGGTCCCGGTCACGACGACGTCGCTGACGGTCGTGCAGGCGAAGGTCACGGAGCTTGCCGCATCTCCGAGCCCGGGGACGAGACCCTTCTGCGTGCCGATCACCGCCAGGGTCTCCGGGCTGTTGCCAAGCGTGCAGCTCGACGTATTGCATGGATGGACGGCGGTGGCACGGGCGATCTCTCGAGCGGCTTCGGAGACGCCGTTGTTCATGTAGATCCCGCGGCCCAGGTCGAAGATCGCGAGCAGGATCAGGACGAACGGGATCAACGCGAGGGAAAACTCGACCAGCGCCTGACCGCAGCGTTCCCTGTGATGACCCCTGGATCGGCGGAATATGGTCATCTCACTTCACCTGGATCTGCTGGCCGCCGCTCGTCGTCGACCCGCGCGCGTTCGTGACCTTCAGGGTGACCGTGTAGAAACCCGACTTATCCGGGTTCTTTGCGACGTAGGTGTGGGGCCCAGGGACCTGGCCTAGCGTGGTCGTGCCATCGCCCCAGGTCCACAGCCAGCTCGTGATGCCGCAGCTCATGGACGTCGACGTGTCGGTCACGTAGACCGTGACCGGCGACTGGTGGTTGGCCGGGCTCGACGTCTGCGTGAAGCCCGCGCTCGGATAGTCGCAGGTGATCGAACTTGGCGACGGGCTTGCGGATGGACTGGCCGACGAGCTCGGGCTGGGCGAGGGCGAGGGCGAGGCCGACGGCGCCGGTGTGCTCGCACCCGTCACCGGCAACGTCTCGCGATTTGCGGTCGCCGATCCGAAGAACGTGACGTTCTGGTTCCCGCCGAAGAAGACGGCCATCAGGGGCGTCAACAGGCGGAAGTGTCCGGTGACCCGCACCGTGACGGTATTGCCGATGCCCGTCGAGCAATCGACCGGGTTGCAGCTGACGCTGACGTCCGTCGGGGCCACCGACACCCCGCCGCTCGACTCCAGCGTGATGCGGCAGTAGATCACGTTGGTCTTGCCATCGGCCGGACAGGGCTTGGTCGAGTCGAAGTCCGCCGGTGTCACTGCCGCCTGGAAGACGCCCTCGCGAGCCGCGTTCTGGACGGCGACCTGCGCGGCGGCGATCCGGCCAAGGTCGAGAACTGCCGCGAAGAACAGCATGAAGACCGGCAGGATGAGCGCGAGCTCGACGAGGCTCTGGCCGCGCGTCCGTGTCCGGAAGTGGCGGCGGAGCGCGGCGCCCGGGCTGCGCAGGATCGAGAGCATTCGGAACCCCAGTGCGGTTGGAGGTCACCGGGAAGGTTCGGTGGCTGTCCTTTCACGATCCCTTGAATTGGTGCGCGGCTGCATAGCCCGAGCGGTCCGCTGAGGACGGCCGATGGTCCTGTGCGATGGAGCACCGCAGGGAGAATCGAAGAGCCGCGCCATTGCTGGCGCGGCTCTCGGACCCCAAGCCCGCGGGCTATCTGATGAGCTGGATACCGATCGGCGTCTGCCCCGGGATGATGACGCCGCCAGGGACGATCGGGCCCGAGGTCACGTAGTTGACGAACCAGCCCTTCAGGCAGCCGAGGAAGCCGGTCCCCGTCGTCACGGGAACGAGCGGCGTGCCGGGCGGGGCAGCGCACTGATCGACGTTGCTTCCCTGAACCAGCACCTGATCCATGTAGAACACGGCGAGCGTGTTGACGTAGTACCAGGTGTTGCTGCCGTTCACGCCGGGATCCGTGCAGACGCCCGAAGGGCCCGGGTCCTGCCGGCAGGCCTGGTTGTGGAGCGGGATCAGGACCGGCTTGTGGATGTATGCCATGAGCTCGTTCTCGACACCGTTCGGGTTACCCGTCTGGGCCTGGAACCAGTCGGGGAGGTCCAAGGTGACGTTCAGCGGCCCGGTGATCTCCTGTGCGAGGTTCATCCCCGCCATGAGATCCAGCCAACCGAACGTTCCGGTCGACGTACCGGATCCGCGACAGAGCGGCAGAATCGCGAGCTTCGAGGTATCTCCCGTGGGATTGCTCGCGCTCGGGAGGGATTCGAGGCCGACGAGCGGCCAGTAGTCCTCACCGCCGTGTCCGGGAGGCGGGGCCCCGACCCAGGTTCCGGTCAGCAGGTTTCCCGAGTCGTCGCACTCGAATGTCTTGACGGGGAAGGTGACCGGCAGGATGGCGCAGCCGTCCTCCTCGGCGACGCACTGCCCGCTCAGGGCGCCGGCGACAACGGTCGCGTCGGCCGTCGCATTGAGCTGGTTGATCCCGAGGACCCTTGAGAAGCTCGTGTCGACGGAGCGGTTGCCCGTCACGTGAACGCCGCGCGCGTTCGTCGGGATCGAGCCGGTCGCGGTCACGGGCTGACCGATGGGCTGACCGAGATCGTCCGTGTATTCCGCGGTGAGGAGCGTCAGGCCATTCGCCGCCGCGACGGCATCGACCGCGCCCTTGACGTCGCTGCCCGTCCGCGCCAGTCCGCTCAAGCTCTGGGCGACGACGACGGTTCCGGCCGTCGCGGTCCCGTCCGAGCCGTTCTGCGCGATCCGTTGCTGGGCGAAGACGGTGCCCCCATCGATCACCAACCCGACCATGGCGACAACCGCAACCAGGGCCAGCGCGACGATGACGATGACCTGGCCGTGCGGACGTTCACGATGCCTTCGCACTTTCAGTCCCTTTCCGAGATCACGGTTGACGGGGGCAGGAAGCCGACGTCGTGTACGCCGGCACCGTAGAATTCGGGCATACCAGTTCGACCGGGAGCTCAGTCCGGGCAGCGAACTGGATCGGCCCCAGGACGTTGCCGATGATGGGCGTGATCGGCTGCCAGTCGGATCGAGCCGTCACGACGGCAATGCAACCGACGGCGATCGATGTGCATTGCGGGTTGGCCGTCGGATCGGTCTGGTTGGGGTTCTGCAGGTAGAAGGAAACGAGGTCGTTCAGGTTTCCGGCATTGCTGACGGCGCCGGAGAACGCCACGGCCTGGACGCGATTCGCCACGAGTGACTTGTCCTGGTTGACGATCGCCAGCCGCGCGCCCTCCCGCGCGGCGTTCGTCAGGCTGTTGTAGAGGAAGACGGCGCGGCCGACATCGAACACGGCCACGAGGATCAGGATCAAGACCGGGAGCGCCAGGGCGAACTCAACCAGCGCCTGGCCGCGCCTCGGCGATCTGTGTCGGCGAAACATCACGGCCCCACCGTGATCACGGATCCGCAGCCGTCAGGCTGGGGGTCGATGGTTCCGCCGAGGATCGTCTGCGAGTGGATCGTGTAATTGCCCGGCCCGCTCTGGAACAGGACGTTCGTGGTGAAGCCTGCGGATGCCCAGAGCGATTGCGCATTGTTCTTCTTGGTCTTCGCAAAGTCGGGGACCGTACAGACACGCTTGCTCACGTAGATATAGGCAACCTTCGTGAGGGTCGACTGTGCCCCCGTGGAGTCGGTCACCCGGAGCCGCACGTCGTAGAGACCCGGGCTGGAATAGATGTTCGAGACCGTGGCGCCCGTCGCATCGAACGTTCCGTCATTCGTGAAGTCCCACTGGTAGGCGGTGTAGGTCACGGTTCCGACGCGCAGATCGTTGAACTGGAAGGAGACGCTCAGCGGCTGCGTTCCCGATCGTGGCGCGCCCGTGAAGTCGGCAATCGGACCCGTCGGCGGCGGGACGGTCACCGTCACGTAGTCCGGTCTCGAGGCGGTATCCGACCCACCGGCATTGGTGACCTGCAACGAGATGCCCCAGGTGCAGATGTCGCCGGGATTGCCGGTGCACGTGTACGTCACGGTGTGGGGACCCTGGGTCAACTTGACGGTGGGATTGACGCTTCCGAAGCCGGCGCCGGTCGAGGACGCGCCGACGCTGAAGTCCCAGACCCAGCTCGTCGGCTGATTGAGTGACGTGTCCGTCATCGTGACCTGGAGGGGCGACCAGCCGTTTCGCGGCGATGCGACGAAGTCCGCAACCGGTGGGATGACGGGTGGCGCACCTCCGCCCGGCACCGTCGCCACGATTCCCTGCTTGATCGGATACGTCGCGTCGGTCGAGGCAAGGATCGAGCTCCCGACGACGCGGGAGATGATCGGGGTGATCAGCGAGAACTCGCAGCTGAGCTGGACCTTGACCTCCTGGCCGATCGCGGTCCCGGTCGGGAACTGCGGATCCGGCAGCACGGCGGGGAGTGTGCAATTGATCAGCCGCGCATCATTTCGGACGATCGACTGGTAGCGGGCCCTGACCGTGGCGTCGCCGGGGCTATCCCAGGCAGTCGCATGGTCCGCGGCATAGTTCGCCGCGATCCGGGCCATCTGCTGGAGGTTCACCCAGCCCAGGTAGACGCGTCCGAAGTCGATGGCGATCAGGAGCAAGAGCAGGACCACGGGAAGCGTCAGGGCGAGCTCAACGAGGCTCTGGCCGCGCGATCGTGACCGGTCGAATCGGCCAAGGCGTCTCAGGAGCTCGGGCATGGGCAGTGGTCCCCGCAAATGACGTGGCGACGGGTGGGGTGGAGGACGAAAGTACCAGGGCATCTTGGGTAGGTGACCTTACAGGCCACCTTGCGCCCGGTGCGTCGTCGCGCCGACGGATGGGCCGGTCATCCCGATGGCCGTACGAATAGGCGATGGCCTCGCGCGGCCGTTCGGACGATGCTCGGTGGCATGAAGAAGCGCGCCCTCGCTGCCGTCCTGTGGTTCTACGCCATGTGGTATGCCGGTGCGATGATCGCCCAGGTCCTCGGCCTGTCGCCGGCGCTCGGACCGATCCTCGGCACGGCCGCAGCGGCGCTGATCGCGGGCGATCCGCGGGGCATCATCTGGACGAAGACACCGGACAAGACGAGGTCGTCGACGAAGTCGACGCCGTCCGGTCAGGCGGTCCACACCCCGGTCTGAGGCGTCGAGCCGGCGGGCGCCGGACCCGACCTCAGACTGCAAGGCCGGCCCACTGGGCCGGCCTTCACGTTTGCGGATCAACGATCGCCGGCCGCGGAGTCCGTGTCGTCCGGTGGCTCGCCCGGCAGATAGATGCTGAAGGCGGCTCCGCGGTCGGCAGCCGCCGGCTCGAGGACCAGGTCGCCGCCCATCGCCAGGCACAGCTCACGCGAGACGTACAGTCCGAGCCCGCTGCCATCATCGGCGGTCCGATCCGATCCGCGCTCGAACCGCCGGAAGAGCCGGCCTCGGTCGGCCTCCGCGACCCCCGGACCATGGTCGGCGATCGTCAGCCGGAGGCGGTTCGCGCCGGGCGTCGCCTCGGGCTCGATCTCGACGTCGATCGCCGAACGCTCGCCGTACTTCACGGCGTTGTCGAGGACGGCCCACAGCACCTGGTCGAGCTGGTCGACGTCGGCCACCGCCAGCCAGCCCGCCGAGCGGTCGTCGATCGCGAGCGGGACGCCATCGGCGGCGAGCGCTTCCCAGGCGCGCCGGACCGGGTGCGCCAGCGCCACCACCTCGCTCCGGGGCCGAAGGGCGCCGGACTCGAGCCTGGTCACCGTCAGCAGCTGGCGGACCATCCGGGACAGCCGGTCGGTCTGCTCGACGATGATCCCGAGTCGATGGTCGTCGCGGTCCCGGCCGAGCTGGTCGGCCGTCGCCCGGATGCTGGTGAGCGGCGTCTGGAGGTTGTGGCTCACGCCGCGCAGGAAGTCGTCTTTCGCAGCGTCGAGCTCGACCAGCTGGGCGTTCTGGGACTCGACCCGGGCGAACAGCTGGGCGTTCCGGATCGCGACGGCGATCTCGCTCGCGTACAGCTCGAGCAGGTCCTGGTCGGCCCGGTCCCACTTCCGCGTCGCGGGGAGGTGGCCCACGATCACGCCGAGCTGTTCGGGGCCGACGTGGAGGACGGCTCGAACCGGCAAGGACTCGCCGGGGATCCGCTCCTCCGCCGGCACCGTGGCGGGGTCGACGAGGAAGACCTCGGCGTCGATCAGGCCGAACGCGGTCCGGGCATCGCCCGCGGCACGGCCGGCGATGAACTCGGGACTGTCTCGGGGCGAGCCGCTCTCGAGCGCTTCGAGGATCCGCCCGAGCTCGCGGTTCCGCCGCTCGAGGTCGCCGGCCAGCCGGTTGTGGGACTCCGCCAGGCGGGCGAGCTCGTCCTCGCCGGGGACGACGATCGGCGTCGACAGGTCGCCGGCCGACGTCCGCTCGACGGCAGCCGCGATGGCCCGCAAGGGTGCCGTCAGATCGGCGGCCAGCAGATAGGCGAGGAGGACGGCGGTCATCGCCGCGAAGACCAGGACGAGCAGCAGGATCCGACCGACCGTCGCGTCGTCGACCGCGCGGCCCAGCAGGAAGACGACCGCGCCGAAAACCGCAAGCGGGGAGATCGCGGCAGCGATGAGGCCCATCAGCAGCCGCGTCCGGAACGACAGGCCCAGGCCGAATGGGCCGCGCGGAACCGCCGGGCCGATGGTGGGTCGTCGCTCCTCGGGGCCGATGTCGGGGAAGACCAGGCCCTCGTCGCCCTGACGATCGCCGCGGTAGGCGCCGGCGCGATCAGGCATCGGACCGTCGCGCCGGATCAGTGCCGCTAAGGCTCGTGCCCTGCAGGCCGACCAGCCGGTAGCCGATCCCGCGGACCGTCTGGAGGTGGACCGGCCGGTTCGGGTCCAGCTCGACCTTCTGGCGGAGGCGGCGCATCGTGACCCAGACATACGACGGATCGGCGTCCTCGGTCTCGGCCCAACCCCGGGCCAGGAGCGTCTCGGTCGTCACGGTCTGGCCGAGGTTCGCGGCGAGGGCGTAGAGGAGCCGCGATTCGGTCGGTGTCAGCTGGACGGTCTCGCCGCGGACGGTCGCCTCGCGACGGTGGAGGTCGAGCGTCAGGTCCGGCCCCAGGACGAGGCTCTGGCGGGGCACCTTGTCGCCGAGCCGCCGGAGAACCCGGTTGATCCGCGCCCGGAGCTCCGGGTAGTGGTAGGGCTTCGTGACGTAGTCCTCGGCGACCTCCTCGAGGAGATCGGCCTTGGAGTCGCCGGCGTCGATCGCCGACAGGACGATGATCGGCAGATCGGCGCGACCCTTGATCTCCCGGGCGAGGGACAGGCCGTCCATGCGCGGCATCATCATGTCGATCACGAGCAGGTCCGGCCAGCCGGTTCGGAGCCGGCGTAGGGCTTCATCCCCGTCGCGGGCGGTCTGGATGTCGAAGCCGTCGGCGCGGAGCTGATCCGCGAGCAGGACGAGCAGGTTGGGGTCGTCATCGACGATGAGGATCCGGGGCGGTGCCTCGCGTCCGCCCGGCCCGCCGCTCAGCACCTGGCGCCAGCCTCGCCGGTCAGCATGCCGGGAGGATAGCGGAGCGCCGAGGCGTCATCGCTCTCAATGCGGCCGACGCATGAGCTCCCATGAGCCAGCACCCGCCCGCTCGCGATGCGGCACTTCCAGGCGATCCTCGATCACGCGACCGTGTTTGTTCATCGCGCGCCGATGCGACAGTCGCATCGCGTCAGTGGCAAATGGCGGGATAAGCGCTGCCCGCTACACCACCCTCATGCGCGACGAGTCGGTTGCTCGGTTCATCCAGGACTCGGGGCGGGTGATCCGGGACGTCAGGGTCGCGATGCGGCTCACCCAGGAAGAGTTGAGTCGCCGGTCAGGAGTGTCGCAGTCCCGAATCTCGAGGATCGAGCGCGGCCGACTCGATGATCTCGGCATCGCGGTCCTGGACCGTCTGCTGAGAGCCCTCGGCATTCGCTATTGGCTCGAAACTGACCGACCGCGAGTCACCCGGTCCACCACGGATCTCGTCCATGGCCGGTGCTCGGCATATGCCGGCCGGCGTCTCGAGACCTCAGGGTGGATCGTTCACACGGAGGTGGAGGTCGGAGGTGACCGCTCGCGCGGCTGGATCGACCTACTTGCGTATCACCCGACGACCAAGGTGCTCCTTGTCATCGAGGTCAAGACCGAGATCGTCGATGTCGGGGCGATCGAGCGGACGCTGAACTGGTATTCCCGCGAGGCGCCGAATGTTGTGCGGCGCTTGGGCTGGCGGCCCTCTCGAACCCGCGCCGTTCTGCTCGTCCTGGATTCACGTTCGAATGACGACCGGATCGCCTCGAACCGGAGTCTCTTCCGGGACCGCTTCCCGGGCCGAGCGCCGCACCTCCGGGAGGTGATCGCTGGAGGCGACGGTCTGCGTCAAGGTGATTACCTCGCCTTGATCGACCCGCGATCGCGGCGGCGGGATTGGCTCCGCGCGGCGCGTGTCGATGGACGACGGACATCGCCGGCGTACATCGACTACATCGACGCAGCGCGGCGGTTGGAGCGCGATCCGGGTTGATGGAAGCCGTCGACCATTCCGGTGGCGCATCCTGGCGTCGCGAATGAGTGCGAGCCCTGCGCCGATCGCGTCCTCCGGATCGCATTCCCGTCGACCGAGCGTGTTGGTTCATCTCCACGCCATGCGCCAGAAGGATCCGGGCGCGCGCCGGGCCTACGGCGCCTTCGGGTCGACGAAGCGGCAGCGGTCGCGGATCGGGCAGAGCTCATGCTTCGGGCCGCGTGCCTGACAGATCGCCCGGCCGTGGTGGATCAACAGGACGTGGGTCTCGTACGTGCGTTCCGGCGTGTCGGCGAGCATCGCCAGGAAGTGGTCGTGGGCCCGGTCGGCCGGCGCCTTCGCCGGCAACAGCCCGATCCGCTTCGAGACACGCTCGACATGGCGATCGACGGGCATCAGCGGCTGGTCGAAGCAGAAGAGCAGCAGGACCGATGCGGTCTTCTTGCCGATCCCCGGGATCGAGGTCAGCCAGTCGCGCGCCGCCAGCGGCGCCATCTCGCCGAGGAACTCCAGCGAGTGGTCGCCGCGCTCTTCGCGGATCTTCCGCAGCGTCGCCTGGATCCGCGGCGCTTTCTGCGTCGCGATGCCGGCGGGGCGGATGACGCTCATCAGCTCGGCCAGCGGCGCCGCCTCGACCGCGGTCCAGTCCGGTGGGGCCCCGTCCGGGAGGCCGTCGCCGCCCCACCCGACGCCTGGCTCGTGGTGCTCGGGGGCGAGGTCCGACGGATAGGCCGCGCGCAGGGCGACGAACGCCTTCTCCGCGTTGATGTCGGCCGTGCTCTGGGTAAGGATCGTGAGGATCAGCTCCGACGTCGGGTCGAGGCGGCGCTGCCAGACCTGCGCGCCGTACAGCTCGCTGAGCCGGTCGAGCGTGTCGCCGAGCAGCCCCGGCCGATAGCGGGCGAGGCGTCGCGCCCACGCGATCGACGGGTTCGGCTTGGCGCGCTTGCGCTTCTTCGGCTTTGCCTTCGGGCGCGGCGACGCCTTCGGCCGGGACGCGGCGCTCGGGCGGGTCGAACGGGTTGGACTCACGATCGGGATGATGCGCCAACGCGATCGGCGATCGAGACGAGACCGGCGATTCGCTCGCCGCACCGCTCGACGGGAGCAGTGCCGGCGGCCATGGCCTCCTCGACCGACTGCGGTCGTTCGGCGACAGACACAGCCACCGCGCCGACGGCGGCGAGGGCCTCGATCCCAGCCTGGGTCACGCCGCCACCGACCGCGAGGCACGGAACGCCTGCCTCGGCCGCGCGTCGGGCGACGCCGAGGGCGGTCTTCCCGAACGCCGTCTGCTCGTCGATCCGACCCTCGCCGGTGATCACGAGATCTGCCCGTGCAAGCTTTTCCGCGAAGCCGGTTGCCTCCATGACGAGCTCGACGCCCGGCCGAAGGACGAGCGACCGGAACCGATCGGCGATCGTCAGGAGCCCGAAGCCCGTGCCACCGGCGGCACCCGCTCCGGGCGTGTCCCGCTCGCGACGACCGGTCGCCCGTTCCAGTCGATCGGCCCATCGCCGAAGCCGGTCGTCGAGCTCCCCGACCTGGGCGGGCGTCGCCCCCTTCTGGGGGCCGTATGTGGCAGCCGCCCCGGTCGCGCCGAGGAGCGGATTGCTGACGTCGCAGGCGATCTCGAGTTCGACGTCGGCAAGCCGAGGATCGAGGCCGGTGAGGTCGAGCTCCGTGCCGTCGTCGCGAGCCCCGAGCGCCTCCAGGATCCCGAGGGCGCCGTCCGTCGTGGCGCTGCCCCCGATGCCGAGGATGATCCCGCGGATGCCCGCGTCGATCGCCTTCTCGAGGAGCTGACCGGTGCCGCGGGTCGACGCGCGGATCGGATCGTGCGTCGCGGGCGCGACGCGGGACAGACCCGACGCCTCGGCGAGCTCGACGAAGGCACGGCTCCCGTCGTCCGAGCGGAGCCATCCGGCATTGACGTCGGTTCCGAGCGGCCCCGCGACCGTGGCCTGGACCCAGTCCCAGCCGCCGGCGAACGCGATCGCGTGGATGGACCCCTCGCCGCCATCGCCCAGCGGCGCATGCTCGATCTCGTCCTCCGGTCGACCCCGCGACCAGCCGACTGCCAGCGCCCGCGCGACCTGGACCGAGGTCAGCGACCCCTTGAACGAGTCGGGGGCGAACAGAACGGTCCGGCGGGTCATCCGGCGGGGCTCTCGCGGAGGTCCTTCCGGAAATACGTTGTCTGGCCGAGCTCCCCGTCGACGCGCATCGCGTGGTCCGGCACGGTGCCGAACGCCGTCCAGCCCAGACGCCGGTACATCCGTTCCGCGTCGCTCCCGCTCTCGGTGTCGAGCAGGAGCAGCCAACGGCCCTCCGCCCGGGCGAGGTCCTCCAGGGCGTCCATCAGCCCCGTCCCGATACCGTGGCCCCGAGCGCGGCGATGGACGATGACCTTGTTGACCTCCGCCCGGTGGGGCGAGTTCGGGTTCCGCGAGGGGACAAGCAGGACGACCCCGACGACGTCGCCGGCGAGCCGCGCGACGATCGGCCGGATCGCGCCCGAGGCGACGTCCGGGATCCGCGCAGTCCACCAGGCAGCGCCGTCGGCGGCGGAGAAGCCGCGCAGGAAGTTGACGGAGGACCCCGAGTCGACCGAGTCGGCGATCAGCTCGCCGAGCTGCGGGATGATCGACCGGAAGCCCTCGACGTCGAGGACCTCGTACGCGACGGTCGACGCCGGGTCGTCGACCGGGCTCACCGCTTGATGGATTCGAGCGTCTGTGCGCCGAGATCGAGGCCGCCGTGGCCGCCCGCCCCGTTCGTCGCATCCGGCCCGCGGCGCCGCTCGAGATACTCCGGGATCCGGAGCATCGGCGGCCGCTCCTGGTCGGCGAGCTCGATGACCTCGAGAGACAGCCGGCCGCGGCCGGAGCGCGGGAGCTTCATCGTCGAGCCGAGCTCGGCGAACAGGCGCGCCTTGCGCCGCTCCTCGAGCCGCTTCATCACGGCCTGGAGGATCACGAAGGACATCCGCGACAGCCCCTCAAGCTCCTGGTTGCGGTGGACGCGTCGCTCGAGGTCGACCTGCCCGAGCCCCTCGATCCCGACCCGCTCCGTGGCGTCGATCAGGTGGCCGATCTCGACGGCGTAGCCGGTGAAGAACGGGATGCTCTCGAGGAGCGCCCGACGCCCGGCGTACTCGCCTGACAGCGGCTGGATCATCCCCGACAGCTCCGGATAGAAGAGGTTGATCAGCGGCCGCGCGACCAGCTCCGTGACGCGCCCACCGCCACCCTCCTTGAGGACGCCCCCCTCGACGATTGGCCGCTGGTAGTAGCCCTTGACGTACTGCAGCCGTGGCTCGTGGAGCAGCGGACCGAGCGTCCCGTAGACCATCCGCGGATGCCAGTTCCGGACGTCGGTGTCGGCCCAGACGATGATGTCGCCGCTCGTCTCGTGAAGCGACTTCCAGAGCGCCTCGCCCTTGCCCCGGAACGAGCCGTAGCGCGACAGGATGTCCGGGTGCTGGACGACGCGGGCACCTTCCGCCTCGGCGATCTCGCGGGTCCGATCCTCCGACGCCGAGTCGACGACGAGGATCTCGTCGACGAGCGGGACGCGGCCCATCATCTCGCGGATCGCGCGGCGGACGATCGGGCCGATCGTCTCCTCCTCGTCGAGCGTCGGGAGGACGAGCGAGACCGTAACGCCCTGCTTCTCCTTGAGCTGGACCAGGCGGCGCAGGTCGGCGAACTCCGCGTGGTGGAAGTTCGACTCGCCGAACCAGCGCTCGACCCGGATCGGGACCGCCCGTGCCTCCTCGGCCGCGCGGTCGGCGGCGGCCAGCGTCTCGGCCCGGCTCGCCAGCTGCTCGAACGTCGCCCGGCCGATGATCTCGCGGGTCTTGACGACGACGACGCTCGGGCGGGCGCGAGTCGCGATCGCCTCGGGCAGAGCTCCGAACAGATAGGTTTCGCCGTCGGTGCCGGTCGGCTGGGCCGACGCGCCCATGACGACGAGGTCGGCTCGCTCGGCCTCGCGGAGGATCGCGTTCCGGACGTTCGCCGCCTCCCGGACGACGCCTTCGCCGTGACCCTTGAGGTGCTGGCGGACGAACTGGGAGAGGGCGTGCTCGGCCTGGGCCCGGACGGCGAGCGTGATCCCCGGTGGCACGAAATGGAGAACGCTGACGGTCGCGCCGGTGCGGCGCGCGATCGCGTCGGCGTAGCGGACCGCCAGCTCGGCATGGGGTCCGCCGCGGACCGGCACGACGATTCGCCGGATGTCCTTGCTGCCGCGTTGCTTGACGACCGCGATGTCGGCGGGGGCGTCGCGGACCACCTCATCGATCGTCGGCGAGATCACCGAGCCGCCATTGCGGCCGGCCGGCGCCTTGCCGCCCCAGCCGAAGATGATCAGGTCGGCCTCCTGCTCGGCGGAGGCTTCGATGATCCCTTCCGCGGCATGCCGCCCGATCCGGACGATCGGGTGGATCGTGGTCCCGTCGGGGGCGAAATCGAGGACGCGCTGGAGCAGCCGTCGGGCGTGGCGGGCGCGTGTCGCGCCTTCGCTCAGCGGCATCCCCTCGGGCACCTCCACGATCCCGAGCGCCGTCAGCTCGCCGGCGCGCGGATCGAGGAGGGCCGCACCGAGGCGGATCAGCTCCTCGGCGGTCGCCGGATTCGCGACGGGAATGAGGATGCGGGCCGGCAGCGGCCCCCGGGCGGCGGTCACCGGCACTCCTCAGCGCTCACCGGCGCGCCTCGGCGGCCTCGGCCTCTCGGCCCGCTGCCGTCGCCGCCGAATTGTTCCCGTCCGCCGACGCGTCCGCCTGCTGCCAGCGCTCCACGAGGTAGGGCTTCAGCAGCTCGAACTCGCGTGCCTGCCGCTCCACTCGCTCCTCCGCCTGGTCGGTCGTCTGGTGGCGGTTCTCGATGACGAAGCTCCCGACGCGGCCGAAGTAGATCGGCACGAGCGCCGCGACGAGCTGCTCGATGGGGGGTGTCGACGAGCGGGCGGCGACGACGAGGTCGTAGACCAGGCGCGCCCAGAGGTCGTCGGGGAAGTGGAAGGCGGCCAGCGCCTCGCCCATCTCGAGCGTCGTCGCCGTGGACGGGGCGCCGTCCCCGGCAAGCCCGAGTCGGGACCGCGCCTGATCGACGAGCTGGCCCGCCTCGGCGGCGAGGACCATCACCGTCTCCGCGTTCGCCGGTGCGAACATCCCCCGCCACGTATCGGCGAGGGTCAGGGATCCCGAGTGGAGCTCGGTCAGGAGCCGGAGGGTGTTCACCTCGAGCGGCGGCGGATCGATGATCCGCTCGAACCCGTACGCCGGGACGTCGTGACTACCGCGGATCGACAGCCAGTTGTCCGGATGCGTGGCGGCCAGCCGGAGGATCGTTCCGACGACCTGCCGGAACATCGGGCCGAGGTCCGCACCGGGGTCCTTCGGGTCGTGGACCTTGGCCCCGAGCCGGGCCTGGCAGACGGCGAATCCCCCGGTCAGCGCCGACGTCGTCATCCAGATGTCGATGCCGAAGCGGCTGATGTCGTCGGTCCAGTCGTCGAGCTCGAGGTAGTGGCGGACGAGGTCGCCGCTGACCCCGAAGTCCCCGCCGATCGGCTGGCGGATCCGGTTCCCATACAGTGAGCGCGTGAGCGGATAGGTGACCGTGTTGGTGATCGTGCCGTCGTACTTGTAGCGCGCGTAGAGCGGCGCGACGAAGTCGTAGCCGCCCTTGACGATCGGGCCGGCCAGCAGCTCGATCCACTCCGGGATGATCGAGCGGAGGTCGCTGTCGACCACGACGAGCGCCTGGACCTCGAGGGCGGCCGCGATCTCGAAGATCGTTCGGAGCGCCGCGCCCTTGCCGCCGACGCCGTCGATCTCGGGATAGGTGAGGCTGACGCGCGACAGCTTGTTCGTCGGGCGGACGAGGAGGATCTGCTCGACATAGTCCGGCGGCTCCGTCTCGACGACGACGCGAGCGGTTCCGTCCGGCGATCCGGCGTCGCTGTTGACGAGCACGGGCCGCAGGTCCGGGAAGTACTGGACCAGACCCGCCTGCGAGGCGCGCACGACGTAGCCGATCGTGGCGGCGTTCTTGAAGCTGGGGATGCCGACCATGATGTCCGCGTGGCCCAAGCGGGAGATCTCATCGCGGATTGCCGGCGTCAGACCGCTGATGGGCACACAGGGACCCTACCACCGTCCTGCTTCCTTGGCTGTCGCGCCCGGCACGAGCCGGGACAGCCTTACTCAGCGGCGGGGAAGGTCGGCCAGGGCCCAGTGCGGGTTCTTCGATCCTGGGATGTAGCGGCTGTTGGCGCCCTTGAACGCCATCCGGCGGAACCCGAGCGACCGCCACGCGCCGATCCATCGGGCGATCGGCGGCTTGACGTAGATCCCGAGCCGGACGAGTCGCGATTCTGCGAGGACGGATTCCAGGATCCGCTTGCGCTCGAGGAGCGGGACGCCGCAGAGCGACTCGTCGTCGAGCCAGACGAGGTCGACGGCAACGAATGCAACCTCCACGAATGGGTTGACGCTCGCCCGGCGCTCGATCTCGTCGATGCGATCGGCCAGCCGATCCCTCCGATCGCCGCGATCGCCGATGAGCATCTGTCTCGCGACTCGGCTGGGCGTCGGGGCTGCGACCACATCGCGAGGCGCGAGGTCACCGAGCGACTTCAGCGGTTCGGGTGTCAGCGTGCCTTCGATCAGGATCGTCGATCCGAGCGATGCCTCGACGAGCGCCTCGCACAGCGTCTCGTGGCCGCTGACGACCTCACCGTCGAGGTCCGTCAGCGTCGCCTCGCCGTTCGCGACGAGGGCGAGCACGCGCGGGCCGTTCCACAGCGGCTCGACGATGGGGTCCGGGACGTTGGACGCACGCCTGCCGCCGAATTCCTGCGGCCGCCAGGTCTTCGCAGCGGTGCGGGCGTCGGTCGCGAGCATGCGCCGAATTCTACGACGCGGTCCTCGAGGCTTCGGGGTAACGGTCAGCCTGCGCCGGCGTCTCAGCGGCGTGGGACGCCCCGCCTATGATCCGACCGTGACCGCGACGGACCTGCCCGTCCAGGTGGACCGCGGCGCGATCGGCGGGCGAATCGGTCGAGCGCTCGGGTCGCTCACCCCCACTGGCCGCGCCTCGATCCCGTTGAGCTGGGCGTTCTACGACTTCGCCAACACGATCTACAGCTACGCGGTCGTGTCGTACGCGATCGGCTTGTGGGCGGTCGACCGCCTCGGTCCGTCCGACGGTCAGTTCTGGGTCCTCTTCGCCGGAGCCGCCAGCGTCCTGCTGAACGCCGTTGTGTCGCCCGTGCTCGGTGCGATGAGCGATCGGACGGGCGGCCGCACCCGCTACCTGCTGTTCTTCACCGCGACGACGGTCGTCGGCAGTGCCCTGATCGGGCTGACCGACATCGCCGCCCTCGGTCTCGTCTTCTTCGCGATCGCCAACTTCGGTTACCAGGCGGCGCTGATCTACTACGACGCCACGCTGCCCGTCGTCGCGAGGCCCGAGGCCCGCGGCCGCGTGTCCGGCATGGGCGTCGCGATCGGCTATCTCGGCACGATCGTGATCGCGCTCCTGATCCTGGTCCTGGATTCGAAGGCGTCGTCGATGACCTTCTTCCTCGCCGCGGGCCTGTTCGCGCTCTTCTCCGTGCCGCTGTTCCTCGTCGTCCGCGAGCCGCCGAAGGCAGACGCCCAGCCGTTCCGCCTCCGCGACGTCGCCGGGTCGTGGCAGCAGCTGCGCCGGACGCTCGACGACGCCCGGAAGGTCCCGGGACTGCTGCGGTTCCTCGTCGGCCGGTTCTTCTACACCGATCCGGTGAACACCGTCATCGTCGTCATGAGCGTGTTCGCGGTCCAGGCGATCGGTGTCAGCCAGAGCCAGGCGAACATCGTGCTGCTGATCCTGACGGTCGTCGCCGTCGCGGCGAGCTTCGGCTGGGGCCAGCTCGTCGAGCGGATCGGCCCGAAGCGAACGCTCCTGATCGTCCTCGGGACGTGGTGCGTCGGACTGGTCATCGCCGGGTCCGTCCTGTCCCTGCCGACGTTCCTGCTGGGCGGCGCCTTCCTGGGCGCGGGACTCGGCGGCGTCTGGACGTCGGACCGGGTGTTCATGCTCCGCCTGTCGCCGCCGGATCAGGTCGGCGAGTTCTTCGGCCTATACGGGATCGCCGGCAAGTTCAGCGCGGTGACCGGCCCTCTCCTGTACGGCTCCATCGTGTCGACCCTGTTGAACGCGGGATGGGGATCCGGCGCCTACCAGGTCGGGATCTTCAGCTTCCTGATCCTGCTGCTGATCGGCGTCTTCTTCCTCCGCGGCGTCCCGGAGCCGCCGGCCGACCAGTGGTCAGCGCAGGCGGAAGCCGAGCTCGCCGGTCCGCCGCCGGAACGCCTGGCGCCGATGTCGGCGCCGATCGAGCCTCGCTGAGGGTCGGCTCAGGAGCCCGGCCTCATCCGAGCCGCCGGCCGGTCGCCGGGTCCAGGTTCCGCCGCCGCCAGTCCCAGGCCGATCCGATCATCTCCTCAAGGGACGGCCGCGCGGCGCTCCAACCGAGCCTCGACTGCGCCTGACCCGGCGCCGCGACGAGGACGGCCGGGTCGCCGACCCGACGCGGGCCGATCGTGGTCGGGATCGGCCGCCCGACGACCGATTCCGCCGTCGCCACGACCTCCCGGACGCTGAACCCGCCGCCGATGCCGAGGTTGAAGACCGCCGCCGGTTCGTCGTCCGGGGCGGCCGTCGCCATGAGCGCGAGCAGGTGGGCATCGGCCAGGTCGGCGACGTGGATGTAATCGCGGATGCAGGTCCCGTCGGGAGTCGGGTAGTCGTCGCCGTACAGCGTGATCGGCTGGCCCGTCTCGGCGGCCCGGAGGACGTTCGGGATGAGGTGCGTCTCGGGCTCGTGCAACTCGCCGTTGCGATCGGTCGCACCGGCCACGTTGAAGTAACGCAATGACACGCTCCGCAGGCCGTAGGCCTGGCCGTAGAAGCGCAGCGCGCCCTCGAGGTCGCGCTTGGTCTCGCCGTACGGGTTGATCGGGGCGAGCGGCGCGGTCTCTGGAATCGGCGAGGTCGCCGGCTCGCCGTAGACCGCGGCGGTCGAGCTGAAGACGAGGCGCTCGACGTCGGCCTGGCGCGCCGCGTCGAGCAGGACGATCCCGCCGGCGACGTTGTCGCGGTAGTAGCGGGCCGGGTCTCGGACCGACTCGCCGACGAGGGACCGCGCCGCGCAGTGGAGGATCGCGTCGACCCGGGCACGCTCCAACAGGCGGCCGACCAGATCGGCGTCGCCGTAGCTGCCGACCTCGAGCGACGCGACCGACGGGACGGCCTCCCGGTGGCCCGTCGACAGGTCGTCGAGGACGACGACCTCATGGCCGGCCTCGACCAGGCGCTCCACCGAGACGGAGCCGACGTAGCCGGCTCCGCCCGTTACGAGAACGCGCACGCCCGCCTCACCGCCGACGTCGGAGGATCCGGTCGACGAGGCCGGCCCGGGCGTCGGTTGACTCCCCGACGGCGGGGACCGATTCGTCCGCCAGCGGCTCGTCCGGCAGCGGCTCGCCGCGGCCCCGCATCAGCTCGGCCATCCGCATCGCGAGGTGGCTCGCGGCCGGGTTGTCGGGATCGAGGGCCAGAGCGCGTCGAGCCTCGAGGTAGGTCGTCCGCTGGTCGCCTCGCTCGAGCGCAACGCGCGCCAGCCCGACGATTGCGATCGCGTTGCGCGGGTCCGCGGCGACGACCTGCCGGTACAGCCGTTCGGCCTGGTCCAGGAGCCCGACGGCCATCGCTCGCTCCGCCTCGAGCATCAGCTCGATCATCCGGTCAGCGTGCGCGCCTGGGGATCCCAGTCCGCGGGAAGCGGCTCGGCGCGGGCGACCCGGCTCTCGACCATGGCGAAGGCTCTGGTCCGAGCCGATTCGGCGATGGCCGACATGACGTCGAGGACGTGGTAGGCGAGCTCCCCGGTCGCCCGGTGTGGGCGGCCCGCCCGGATCGCCCGCGCCATGTCCAGGACGCCGGTCCCGCGCCACGACCGCGCGACCGCGGTTGCTGCAGTGACCGTCCGGGCCGCTCCCAGCCGCCGGATCCGGACCTTGCCGTCGAACTCGTTCGGGTCCGGCACGACGATCATCGCGTCGGCGCCCGTGATCTCGAGGAGCGCCCGCTCTTGTGGCGAGTCGAACGAGAAGATCGCCTGGGCCGAGCCGCCCGATTCGAACCGGATCAGCGCTCCGACGTGGCTGGGGGCCGTGACCTCGAACGTCTCGCCCGCGCGCGGGCCCGAGCCGACGACCCGCCTCGGGCGGGCCGTCGAGCCGACCGCGGCGACGCTCGCGACAGGCCCGAATACCTGGACGAGCGCGGTCAGGGAGTAGGGACCGATGTCGAACAGCGGTCCGGCGCCGTCCTGGAAGAGGAACGCCGGGTTCGGGTGCCACGAGTCAGGGCCCGGCGACTGCATCAGGGCAAGCGCGGTGAGCGGCGGCCCGATCGCCCCCTCGTCGACCAGCCGTCGCACGGCCTGCAGTCCGGCCCCGAGGAAGGTGTCCGGAGCGCCGCCGACCCGGACGCCGGCGCGGTCGGCCGCCGCGAGGAGCCGTCGGGCGTCGGCGAGATCGGCCGCCAGCGGCTTCTCGTTCCAGACGTGCTTGCCGGCGGCGATCGCGCGCTCGGCGATCTCGGCGTGGGCGGCCGGGATCGTGAGGTTGACGACGATCTCGACCTCGGGATGGCCGACGACGACGGAGGCGTCGCCGGCGACCGGGACGCCATGCTCGGCCGCCTTCGCTCGAGCCACGTCGGGGATGGCATCGCCGACCGCGAGGACCCGCGTGTCCGGGAACTGCGTGAGGTTCTGGAGGTACTGCGAGCTGATGTTCCCGGCGCCGATGACGCCGATCCCGACGGGCCCGGTCCGCGCGGCGTCAGCCATCGGTAGCCAGGACGAACTGGCGACTCGCCCGGACGGCCTCGAGCAGGTCTCCGTCCGTATCATCGAGCTCGACGACCCGGAGCGCCGTCGGCGCGGCCGCGAGGATCGCCGGGATCGGGACGACGCCCGAGCCGGCCGCGACCTGCCGCTTCGGGTCGAGCGACCCGTCGCCGTCCTTGATGTGGAGCGCGATGACGCGGTCGCCGAGCCGCTCCAGCAGCGCTGGGACGTCGGCGCCTCCGGCGTACGCCCAATACGTGTCGATCTCGAGGACGACATCCCGCGCGAGATGGTCGGCGAGGACGTCCAGTCCGTGGCGACCCTCGAAGGTCGCGGCCAGCTCGAACTGGTGATTGTGGTAGCCGACGCGGAGGCCTCGCCGGGCCGCGCCAGCGGCTGCCCGGTTCAGCTCGTCCGCCAGCCGCCGGATGTCGTCGACCGTTTGCCACCGGGCAGGTTCGACCCATGGCTGGACGACGGTCTCGATCCCGAGCTCCGCGGCGACGTCGAAGGCGCGATCGGCGGCTTCGCCCAGCACGTCGACGTGCGTCGTCGGCGCGGCCAGCCCGTGCCGCGGAAGGCTCGTCCGGAGCCCGTCGGCGTAGACCAGCAGGTCGAACGGCTCGACCAGGCCGAAGCCGAGATCGGCGACCGTCGCGAGCGTCCCGTCGAGGTCAGCGGCGAGGAGCGACCGGACCGTGTAGAGCTGGACCGACAGGTCGCCCGGGACGGTCATGGGTTCGGTGGTCCGCCGGCCACCCGCGGCCGTTCGGCCAGCTCGCGGGCGATCGCCATCAGTCGCGGCTTGTCATTGAGGCTCGGGTCGTCGACCACCCGATCGAACAGGAGACCGAGGATCCGCCCGACCTCCGGTCCCGGTGTGACGCCGAGCTCGTCGATCAGGTCGGAGCCATCGACGGCGAGCGCCGATCGATCCAGCACCGGGCCGGCTGCGATCTCCGCCGCGATCCGCTCGCGGAGCACCGCGAGCCCGTCGGCGTCCCGCTCGAGGCCGCTGCCGACGTTGTCGGCCTGACGCAGCGCGAAGAGGTCGTCGATCGCGTCGGGTCGGACCTTGGCCAGGAACCGCCTGACCGCGCCGTCGCCCCAGTTGTCCTCGTACCGGAACATGTGGTGGCGGACGAGGTGGACGACCGCGTCGGTCGTCGCCCGCGGCAGGTGGAGGCGCTCGAGGAGGTCGCGGGCCAGATCGGCTCCGGCGATCTCGTGGCGGTAGAAGTGGCCCTCGGCGGCCGTGGCCGGCTTCCCGATGTCGTGGAGGAGCGCGGCCATCCGGACCTCCAGCCGGTTCGGCGCCGCGTCGACGGTCCGCAGCGTGTGCTGCCAGAGGTCCTCGCCGGGGATCTTGTTCTGGGACAGGCTGACCTGGCCGGCGAGCTCGGGCGAGATCGCGCCAAGGACGCCCGTGTCGGCGAGCAGTCGCAGCCCGAGGGACGGCGCGTCCGCGGCGAGGATGCGCCGCAGCTCCTCGGCGATCCGCTCCCCGGAGAGGTGGGCAACCAGTGGCGCCGTCATCCGGATCGCCTCGAGCGTCGGCGGTTCGATCTCGAAGCCGAGCGTCGTCGCCAAGCGGATCGCCCGGACGATGCGGAGGGCGTCCTCCTCGAACCGCTGCCGCGGCTCCCCGACGGCCCGGATGGAGCGCGCCCTCAGGTCGCCGAGGCCGTCGTGGAGGTCGATCAGACGAGGCTCCTCGGCGGGCGATGCCGCCCCCCAGGCGAGGGCATTGATCGTGAAGTCGCGGCGGGCCAGGTCGGCCTCGAGGGACCCCGTGAACTCGACGCGATGTGGCCGCCGGAAGTCGGCGTAGTCGTGGTCGCTGCGGAACGTCGTGACCTCGTACTCGCGCCCTTGACGGCGGACGGCCACCGTCCCGAACCGGTTCTCGTAGACCGCATCGGCGAACAGAGCCACGGTCCGGTCGGGCAGGGCCGACGTCGCCAGGTCCCAGTCGACCGTCGGCCGCCCGAGCAGCACGTCGCGCGGTCCGCCGCCCACGGCGAACGCGGCGTGACCCGCGGACCAGAGCGTCGTCAGGATGTCGCGGACCGCGTCGGGCACGGCACCGGCCACGATCGCGCCCGCGGCGGTCTCGTCGTCGGGCCGGGCAAGGTCGCTCAGTTCCGTCCCAGGAACAGGTATGTCCGCCAGGCCTCGTTGCGCTCGTCCGCGAGGTACGGGGTGAACATCGAGTAGATGTCGCTGCGCGGCTCGAACGGCGGGCGATGGAGCCGGAAGCGGGCCTCCTCGATCGTCTTGCCACCCTTGCGGTGGTTGCAGCCCGTGCAGGCGGTGACGAGGTTCTCCCAGGTGTGCCCGCCGCCGCGATGACGCGGGACGATGTGGTCGAGCGTCAGATCATGCGTCTGCCGCCCGCAGTACTGGCAGGTGTGGCGGTCGCGGGCGAAGATCTCGCGCCGGCTCAGCTTGACCCGCGGCCTGGGCCGGCGGACCTGGTACTGGAGCCGGATGACGGACGGCGCGTGGTACTCGGTCCGCGGGGTCCGGATGACCTGGTGGTCGTACTCGATGATCTCGGCCTTCTCGCCGAACACGAGCCGGAACGCCCGCGGCAGGTTGCAGACGTTCAACGGCTCGTAGTTCTGGTTCAGGACGAGGACGACCCCATTCATCGTGGGGCGCACGATACCAAGAACCGTCGATCGTGCAGGCGCGTTCAGGCGCGTCCGGTCGGTTGGCCGGTCGCGGCGTCCCAGCCGCCCGCCTGGCCGACCTTCGTCGTCAGCGGCTTGCCGAGCGCATCGGCAATGAACCGGGCAGCCCGGAGGACGCCGTCGAGGTCGACGCCGTGCTCCAGACCGATCGCGTCGAGGAGGTAGACCAGGTCCTCCGTGGCGAGGTTGCCGGCGGCGCCGGGCGCGTACGGGCAGCCGCCGGCCCCGCCGGTCGACGAATCGAAGCAGCGGATCCCGACCGACATCGCCGCAGCGACGTTGGCGAGGGCGGTGCCGCGGGTGTCGTGGAAGTGGAACGCGACCTTGTCCAGGGGGATGCCGGCGTCCTCGGCGCCGGCGACGATCGCCCGGACCTGCGGCGGGACCCCGACGCCGATCGTGTCGCCGAAGCACACCTCCTCGAGGCCGAGCCCGAGCAGTCGCATCGCGACGTCGACGGCCCGCTCGGCCGAGACGGCGCCGGAATACGGGCAGCCGAAAGCGGTCGACACGTAGCCGCGGCGCCACCACCCCAACTCGCCCGCGCGCGCGAGGACCGGGGCGAAGGTGGTGAGGGACTCGTCCACCGTCATCCGGATGTTGCGGGTGGTGAACGCGTCCGTCGCCGCGGTGAAGACGGCGATCGCCTCGGCGCCCGCGGCCTCCGCGCGGGCCAGGCCTTGGAGGTTCGGGACGAGGACGGGGTACCGAACGCCTGGCCGCCGCGGGAGCGTCGCCATCAGCTCGTCGGCGTCGGCGAGCTGCGGGATGGCCGCCGGGGCGACGAATGAGGTCGCCTCGATCTCGGTCAGGCCTGCATCGGCGAGGAGCTCGAGGTAGCGGAGCTTCGTCGCCAGGGAGATGGGCGTCGGCTCGTTCTGGAGCCCGTCGCGCGGGCCCACCTCGTAGACCCGGACGCGCTCCGATGGCGGCCGATCGGCCATCGCCGCCGACCCGATCTCAGCCGCGGGGCGGATCGGCGGCTCGGTCGACGTCGGCGATCCGGACCTCGATCCGGCCGATCTCGTCCACCGCGGCGCGGTACGCCTCGCTGCCGAGCGCGGCGGACGCTCGCCGCCGCCGCGCCTCCGCATGCAGCGCGATGAGCTCGTCGCGGCTCGCCGGAAGGCTCTTGTCGACGCGGGCCGGACGACCGTGCGCGGCGGCGGCGTGATGCTGGCCGCCGGCGACGTCAGCGGGATCCTTCTGCTTGCTCTTCGCCATCGATCCTCCTGGGTCCGAAGCGTAGCGCAGCGGCTGATCAGCCTTCGAGGGTCGCCAGCGGCTGGCCGCGGGTCACCTGGTCGCGAGGCCGGACGTGGACCTCGGCGACCCGGCCGGGGGAAGGCGCCGCGACCACGTGCTCCATCTTCATCGCCTCCAGCGTCACGAGCGGATCGCCCGCCGCGACGTCGCTGCCGGCCACGGCATGGACCGCGAGCACGGAGCCGGGCATCGGCGCGATGACCTCCATCGACCCGCCGGCGTGGGCATGCGCCGCGGCAGCGCGAGCCAGGTCGACGTCGGGCGGAGGTGCGACCCGGAAGGCAACCGAACGGCCGTCGAGGTCGACGTGGACCGCGTCGCCGTCGCGGGCCGCGGCACGCGGGGAGCCGTCAGCGTTGGCGGCGGCCTCGACGGCTACCGTGCGCTCGGCGTCGTCGCCCGCGTCGGCGACGAGGCGAACGACGGCCGGGCCGTTCAGCCGCCAGCCGCCCGGACCGAGGAGGCTGGCCGCCGCGGCCCACGCGGCATCGGGGATCTCGACCGGAGCCGGCCGCGCCGGCCACGTCGCATCGAGCGTGTCGATCCGGGCGGCGCCACGGACGACCGCAGGCTGGCGGACGAGCCAGCGCAGGAACCGGAGATTCGTCGTGAGCCCGAGGACGACGGTGTCGTCGAGCGCATGCTGGAGTCGGCCCAGGGCCTCCCGCCGGTCGGAGCCATGCGCGACGATCTTCGCCAGCATCGGGTCGAACCGGTCGGTCACCTCGTCGCCCTCGGCGATCCCCGCGTCGACCCGGATGCCTTCGCCTTCCGGCCATCGAAGCGCGATCACTCGGCCGGCGGCCGGCAGGAAGCCGGCCTCCGCGTCCTCGGCGTAGAGGCGAACCTCGATCGCGTGCCCGCGGGGCCGCACGTCGCGTTGGTCGAAGCCGAGCGGCTCGCCGGCCGCGATCCGGATCTGGTCGGCCACGAGGTCGCGGCCGGTCACCAGCTCCGTGACGGGATGTTCGACCTGCAGTCGCGTGTTCATCTCGA
>VBFG01000015.1 GCA_005882635.1 Chloroflexota bacterium
CCTGATGCTCGAGATCACGGAGAGCGGCCTGATGCGTCGCACGCAGGCGACGATCGCCCGGCTGGCGGCCCTGCGGGACCTCGGGGTCCACCTCGCGATCGATGACTTCGGGACCGGCTACTCGTCACTCAGCTACCTCGAGCGCTTCCCCATTGACATCCTGAAGATCGACCGGACGTTCGTTGCCTCGGTCGCCGACGGCGGCTCGCCGATCGCCCGGGCGGTCATCGATCTCGGGCGGACCCTCGCCCTCGAGGTCATCGCCGAGGGGATCGAGGACCTCGACCAGGCGCGGTTGCTGGAGGAGCTCGGCTGCCGCTACGGCCAGGGCTTCCTGTTCGCCCGACCGGTCGGCCCGGCGGCGATGGAGACCCTCCTGGCCGGGAGCATCGGGCTCGCCGCGGCGGCCGAGGACCATGGCACGGCCGGAGGCCGAGCCGACCGCGACCGCCAGGATCCGCGGCGATTGCGCCTCGTCAGCGGGGAGTAGGCCCGCGAGGGTCGGCGCGACGACTCGTAGACTGCATTCGTGAACGCCGTCTGGCCCGTGTCGGCCCTTGCCCAGGCGGTCGTGGGCGGTGTCGTGGCGTTGATCGTCCTGGCGGTGCGAGCCGCGATCGACGGTCGCCCGGGTCCGACGTTCGCCGACCTGTGGACGGCCGTTGCCGTGGGTGTCGCCGTCGGCCTGGTCGCGTTGTTGACGCCCAGGCTCGCCGAGTGGCAGATCCGCCGGGCGTTGCGCGGATTCCGCGGCGAGTCGAGCCTTCCCGCGCCGCGGACCCCAGCGGACGACGAAACAGCGCCAGCACAGCACGGCGGAATGGACCGCTTCGACAAGTTCACGGACAACGCCCGCAAGGTCCTGACGCTGTCGCAGGATGAGGCGCAGCGGTTCAACCACCACTACATCGGCACGGAGCACCTGCTGCTGGGACTCGTCCGCGTCGAGGAGGGCGTCGCCGCACGGGTTCTTGCAATGATGAACGTCGATCTCGCCAAAGTCCGGACCGCGGTCGAGTTCATCATCGGCCGAGGCGACATCCCGGTCGTCGGTGAGGTCGGTCTGACCCCGCGCGCCAAGCGGGTGATCGAGCTGGCGATCGACGAGGCGCGAACCCTCGAGCACCGCTACATCGGGACGGAGCACCTGCTGCTCGGTCTCATCCGGGAGGGCGAGGGCATCGCGGCCGGCGTGCTCCAGTCGCTGGGCGTGGAATTCGACCGGACGCGGCACGAGGTGCTGCGAACGATCGCGGCGAGCGCCCCGGACGAGAACGGCGGCTGATCGGCGCCGGGGACATCGCCGTCCCGGTACTTGGCGGGAGCGGACCCAGACGGTCTGGCCTCAGAACGGCTTGAGGACCATCAGCCAGAGGATGATCAACAGCCCTCCGAAGCCGATGGCATTGAGCAGGTTCGCCGGCGCGCTCGCGGTGATCGCGAGGATCTCGGCGTCGGGCGCCTGGACGGGCTCGGGTGCGTCCTTCGGCATGCCCTGGACCCGTTGGCCGAGCGCGAGCCGGAGCCGCTTGAAGAAGGGCGTCGCGATGACGTACATCGCGACGGTGACGGCGACGAACACGCCGAGCGCGGCCCAGATCCAGCCGAACTTGAACCAGTCGTTGTAGATCCCCGCCCAGATTCCGCCGACGAGCAGGAGCAGCAGGCCGATGTAGGCCGCCGTCAGGCTGGCCGAGGAGAGGTCGGCGAGCGCCGCGGCCCGCCGGGCATCCGTCTCGCGGCGCAGGACGTTCACCACCCAGATCGACGCGCCGTGCGAGATCACGAACAGGAACGCTCCGACGATGTGGAGCAGGACGATCCACAGGTACATGGGCACACCCTCCGACCACCCCGCATCCCTCGGCGATCGATGCCGAGTCTAGCGAGCCCGGATGGCGTCAGCGACGCGGCGGCGCCCGGTGCCAGGTCTCGATGGCGGTCGCGACCGCGTGCGGGCACCAGCCGCTGGCCGCGGGCGCCTCGCAGTCGCAGGCGACGACCAGACCGTCCGAGCCAGACTCCAACCGGACCGTCCGGACACCGCCGTCGTCGACAGTCGCGAGGACGCGGACCGGGCCGAGCTCCACGAGTTGCACCCGGCCGCTCTCCCGGAGGACCTGGCCGGCGCGCTCGAGGTACTCGCCGGCGCGCTCCCGGAGGCCTTCCGGCTCGACCAGGTCGGCGACCGAAGCCACGGCTAGAGGTTTCCCCGCCGGGCCTGCTCGATCTCGATCGCCTCGAACAGGGCCTTGAAGTTGCCGACCCCGAAGCCCCGCGAGCCGTGCCGCTCGATGATCTCGAAGAAGAATGTCGGCCGGTCCTGGATCGGCCGGGTGAAGATCTGGAGGAGGTAGCCCTCCTCGTCGCGGTCGGCCTCGATGCCGAGCTCCTCGAGCGTCTCGATCGGGACGCCGACGTCGCCGACGCGATCGGCAAGCGACTCGTAGTAGGCATGGGGCATGCCGAGGAACTCGATCCCGAGACCGCGCAGCGCCCGAACGGTCCCCACGATGTCCTCGGTCCGCAGCGCGATGTGCTGCGTGCCGGCCTGGCCGTAGTAGTCGATGAACTCCTGGATCTGGCTCTTCTTCTTGCCCGTCGCCGGCTCGTTGATCGGGAACTTCACCCGCCCGTTGCCGTTGGTCATGACCTTCGACATCAGGGCGCTGTACTCGGTGTGGATGACCTTGTCGTCGTAGTGGATGAGCTGGGCGAAGCCGAAGACGTCGCGGTAGAAGTCGACGAACCGGTTCATGTCGCCGAGCTCGACGTTGCCGACGCAGTGGTCGATCTCGAGCAGGTTCATCCCCTTGGCCGCGACCGCGGGCTTCTTGACCTTGCGGAAGCCCGGGGCGAAGACGCCGTGATAGTCGCGGCGCTCGATGAACGAGTGGCGGACCTCGCCATAGGTGGACACGGCGGACCGACGGAGGACGCCGTCCTCGCCGCCGTCGAGGTCGACGGGCTCGATCGCCGGCCTGGCACCGCGCTTCGTCGTCTCGGCAAACGACGAGCGGGCATCGTCGACGAGGAACGCGATGTCCTTGACGCCGTCGCCGTGGCGATGGACGTGGTCGGCGATCTCGCTGTCCGGCCCGAGGGCGCCGGTCAGGACCAGAGTGATGTCGTTCCGCCGCATCACGTAGCTCGTCCGATCGCGGACGCCCGTCTCGAGGCCGGCGTAGGCGATCGGCGTGAAGCCCCACAGCGCACGGAAGTAGTGCGACGCCTGGCGGGCATTGCCGACCCAGAACTCGACGTGGTCGATGCCCTTGAGCGGCAGGAAGTCCTGGGCCTCGTCGAACGCGTTCTTGTTGAGGTGGGCGCCGGCCTGGTTGGCCGCGCCGCGAGCGATCGTTTCGGTCATGGAGCCGATCTCCTGCGGTTCGGTGGCCGCGAGGAGCGCCGGACGCGGCGCGGCCACGGAACGGCGACCCGGCACGCGGCCGGGATGGTCTGGCCGTCCATGCTACGCCGCTCGTGCCAGACTGGGCGGATGGACGAGCTGGCGAGCCGGCTCCACGACGCCGGCACCGAGCTGCTCGATCTTCGCGGCGCGCTCGTCGCCGGCGAGCCGTGGCCGCTGAGCGCCGCCTACGGCACGGAGCCCGAAGCCGACTGGGGTCCACGCGAGGTCCTGGCCCACGTGAACGAGATGCTCGCCTACTGGACCGGCCAGCTCGAGGCCGTCCTCGCCGCGGACCCGGCTGCCGCGCCGCCGTTCGGTCGGGTCGCCACGGACTCGAATCGGCTGGATCGGATCGCGATCGATCGACAGCGCCCGGCCGGCGAGCTCCTCGACGGGATCGAGGGCGGGCTGCGGAGGGCGTCCGCGTTCGTCGAGCGCCTGACGGCCGCGGATCTCGACCGGGCCGGGTTTCATCCGACCCGGGGGGACGTCCGGGTCGCCGACGCGATCGAGCGGTTCCTCGTGGCGCACCTCGAGGACCACGTCGTCCAGCTCCGCGAGATCCTCGCCCGTCGCCGTTCGGCCTGATCTGCCGACAACCCCACGAGATTCGCACGTTCATGGTGCGGCGACGCCCCGCGATCGTGCTCAACTGGGACTTCCGACGGTCGAGTCCTGGTACGGATGGGCTATTCCCGCAGGCACCAATCGGACCGTACGTTCCCATCTCGCTCGTTGCCCAGTGGGCGCGATGGGAGGAAGTCATCCGATGCAGAAGCTCAAGTCGCAGGGGTTCAGGATCCTCCTGATCCTGTCGGCGCTCGCCAGCTCCGCTCTCGTTCTCGAAGCCGGCCAGCGCTGGCGCTGAACCCATACCGTCCTCGCGACTTCGGACTCATCCGGCGGGCCTCCGACCGCCATCGCGCTCCTAGCGCACCCGACGAGCCGCCCGTCCTCCACGGGCGGCTCTTCGATTCCTGACCAGTATTCGATTCCCGACGGGTCTTCTCCCTCGCGACGGGCGGCGCGCCGTCAGGAAGTCGGGGCTCGACCGTCGCGACCCTCGCGCAGGATGCTCCGCAGGACGAAGGCGACGTTCGCCGGCCGCTCGGCCAGCCGGCGCATGAAATACGGGTACCACTGGGTCCCGAACGGGACGTAGACCCGGACACCGAAGCCGGCCCGGACGAGCCGCTCCTGGAGATCGCGCCGGACCCCGTACAGCATCTGGAACTCGAACCGGTCGGCGGCGATCCCTCCGTGCCGGACGAACCGCAGCGCCCGGTTGATCAGCCGCTCGTCGTGGGTGGCGATCGCCGGGAACGCCCCATCGGCGAGGAGCCGCTCCATCAGCCGGCCGTACGCGGCGTCGACGTCGAACTTGTCGGGGAAGGCGACCGACGCCGGTTCAACATAGGCGCCCTTGCACAGTCGGATCCGGGCCCGTTCGGCGATGAGCGCGTCGACATCGGCCGGGGTCCGCCGCAGCGCCGCCTGGATGACGACGCCGCTGTCGCCCCGGCCGGCGTTGATCGGGCGGAGGTCGCGCCACAGCGCCAGCGTCGCGTCGGTGGTCGTGTGGTCCTCCATGTCGATCCGGACGAACGCTTCGTGCTCGGCCGCCCGCTCGAGGATCCGCCGGACGTTCGACCGGCAGGCGTCGTCGTCCAGGCCGAGGCCCATCTGGCTGAGCTTGACGCTGACGTTGCGGTCGAGCCCACGCGCCGCGAGCGCATCGAGCGTCGCGATGTACTCGTCCGCGGCAGCCGCCGCGTCCGCAACGGAGGTGACGGCCTCGCCGAGGACGTCGACGGTCGTCCGCAGGCCGGCGTCCCGCAGCCGCTGGAGCGCGACGAGGGCCTCGTCGAGCGTCTCGCCGGCGACGAACCGGGCGACCATCGACCGGGTGACGGGCAGGCGGGTCGCCAACCGGCCGACCGAGCGCCGCCGGGAGAGCCACAACAGCGACGATCGCAAGGCCCGCTCGGGGGCCGCGCGGAGGGCGGTGGGGGCCGGCACGGAGCGATGGTAGCGGCTGGGTCCGTGGGCTAGCATCGCCGGGTGACGCTCCCCGATCTGGGCTCGGATCTCTTGAGCGTCGTCCTCCGGACGGCGATCGTCTACCTCTTCCTCGTCCTCGGCTTCCGGTTCCTCGGCAAGCGCGAGGCCGGCCAGCTGTCGACGCTCGATCTCGTCGTCCTCCTCGTCATCGCGAACGCGGTCCAGAACGCGATGGTCGGCGAGAACACCTCGCTCATCGCCGGCTTGATCGCAGCGGCGGTGATCCTGATCCTCGACCTCCTCCTCCACGCCGCGGCCGATCGCTGGGAGCTGCTGAGGAACGCCCTGGATGGCGAGCCGACGATCCTCGTGGACCACGGCCGGATCCTGTTCGACAACCTCCGGCGCGAAGGCATCAGCGATCGCGAGCTGGCGGTCGCCCTTCGCCAGAACCAGCTGATGAGCGCCAACGAGGCACTCTTCGTCTTCCTCGAGACGAACGGTCAGATCAGCGTCATCCCCCGGCGCGACGGCGACGCCATCCCGCCCGCGATCGACGGCGAGCATCCGGACCAGGTCGTCCGCAGGCCCGGGAGTCGCAGCGGCCTGTTCCGTCGCCGGTTCCGGCGCCCCGGCCGGCTGTCGGGTGGCGGCCCCGGCTAACGACCGCCCGGCTTGCCGGCTCCGTCGCCCTCGTCGGCGACCGCCTCGAGGTCGTCCATCAGGTGGCGCCGCAGGAACAGCCGGATCCGGTTGAACGCGTCGCGCCGGTTCTCGCGTTTCTCCCAGCCGTGGCCCTCGTCCTCGTACCAGTGGACCTCGTGGTGCTTCCCCTCGATCTCGAGGGCCTCGACCATCTTCTCGGTCATGAGCGGGACGACGCGCTTGTCCTTGCGGCCGTGGAGGATCAGCAGCGGCGCCTCGATCGCCTCGGCCCGATAGACGGGCGAGCCGCGGCGGTATGCCGCGCTCTTCGCCGGGTCGTCGGGCGAGCCCATCATCCGGGCGAGGTCGAGCCGGCCCGGCCGATCACCGTGGCGGAAGCTCTCGGCGATCTCCGAGTCGCCGTAGAGGTCGACGCCGGCCCCCCACAGCGACGGCTCGTCGACGAGCGCGCACAGGACGAGGTAGCCGCCGTACGACCCACCGTAGATGCCGAGCCGGCCGTTCGACCACGGCTGGCCGGCGACCCACTGGGCCGCGTCGACCATGTCGTGGGTGTCGGCGTTGCCCCACTCCCCGACGTTCGCGTCGCGGAACGCCCGGCCGTAGCCGGTCGAGCCGCGGAAGTCGACGTCGAGGAAGGCGAACCCCTCGCGGACGAGGATCTGCTTGAACGGCACCCATGCGCGGTAGGCCTGCCAGGTGGGCCCGCCGTGGGGATAGACGACCGTGGGAACCCGGGTCGTCCCACGCTTGCCGGTCGCCGCGGCGGGTCGCCAGAGGGTGCCTTCGATCCGCAGCCCGTCGCGCGCCTTGAACGAGATCCGCTCGCCCTGGATCGTCCGATCGGCGCCGAACGCTGCGACGAGGACGGCGGGCATCGAGCTCGTGACCTGCCGCGGGCGCGCGCTTGCCGGCGCGACGCCCGGCACCGGCAGGACCCAGACGTCCTGCGGCCGATCCTGGCTCTCCCCGATCGCCACAAGCGTCGTGCCATCGGCGGTGAACCCGACCGACCGCCACACGCCGGGCCACGGGTTGACGATCTGGCCGGCTCCCGTGCTGACCACGGACGGCGGGTTCTTCGGCGGCCGGCCACGCGGTCGCTTCAGCGGCCCGCTCCCGCCGATCGGAGCGACGATCAGGTCGATCAGCGCGTCGTGGACCGCAGAGTGGACGAACCGAGCCCCGTCCGGCGCCGGCAGCGCGGCGTAGCCGTAGCCACCGCTCGGCTCGCCGTGGTCGCGCTTGCCGCTCGTCAGCACCGTCTTCGTCCGGCCGTCGGCGCCGAGGCGGACGACCTGGAACCAGCCGTCGGCGTCGGACAGGTACAGGAAGCCGCCGCCGGGCAAGGGCCGCGGACCGGCCGCCCACTCGTTGCCGCCGCCCGCGACCCGCCGTTCCTGGCCGGCGGCGAGCTCGACGACGTGCAGCTCCGACAGGGCGAAATCGGGGGCTCGGAACGATTGCGTCGCGATCGAGCGCCCGTCGGCCGACCAGGCGAGGTCCTCGACGTCGAAACCGGTCGCCGTGATCGCCCGCGCCTCGGGCGGCTTCGGGTCGCGTGCCGGACGGCCGCGACGCGGGACCGGCGCGTCCACGATGAAGACCTGAGACCAGCCGCGACGCCGCGAGACGAACGCGATCTGCCGGCCATCGGGCGACCAGCGGGGCATCGACCCGCCGGCAGGATGCGACGAAACGAGGACGTCGCGGCTCCCGTCGACGTCGACGATCCGGATGTCGTCGCCGCGGGTGTAGGCGAGCCGCCGTCCGTCGGGTGACCACTGCGGATCGCCGACGTCCTTCTCCGACGCGGTGATCGCGATCGGGCTCCCGCCGCGGAGCGGCGCGACGAAGACCTGCCGGGCGCCCGACGCCTCCTGGGTGTAAGCGATGACGCGGTCCTTCGGGTGGACGCGGATCTCCCGCGGCGAATCCACCGCGACGAGCCGCTCGATCGTCAGCCCGCCGGTCGCCGCGCCCAGCGGCGCGCTCGTGGCCCGGCCCGCCGGGCCATCCGCTCGCGTCATCGGTCCTCCTCGCGTGATCAGGTCGTGGCTGTCGCCTCGGGCCAGGCGAGCCGGGCCGTCCATGGCCCGACCATCGCGTGGTGGGCGCGGACGTGGCCGTGGAGGTCCTCGTACGCCCAGCTGAAGCCCTCCGGATCGAGCCACTCCTCGTCGCGCATGGCCCGGATCGCGGTCCGCAACCGGTCCAGACCAGTGTCGAACCGTTCGCGCAGCTCGGCCGGCGGCGTACCGCGGGCCGCCCGGACCTGGCGATCGTTGAACGCGTCCAGCCCCTCGGCGGGCATCTCCGTCCAGCGGCCGGTTGCCCGATGGGTCTCGAGGGCTCGTGCGCCCTCGCCGAACCAGCCCGCCAGGTGCGCGACGTGATCGGCAAGCGACCAGGCGTCGTCATCGCGACGCGTCCAGTCGGCATCGGCGACCCCGTCCATCGTCTCGCGGAAGGCGGAGAGGATCTCGTCGTCTTCAGCCCAGAACCGGGCTCTCGCCGCGGCCAGCGTCCGGAGCGTCGGCTGCGGGTCCGGGCCGAACGGATCGTTCCCGATCTGGCGGGTCCGGAGGGTGTCCGCCCATGGTTCGAGGACGGTGAGATGGTCGAGCGCGTGGCCGTGGAGCACCTGGTGGACCCAGCCCCACGCGGCATCGCTCCGGAGCGTTTCCCCGGGGAGCTGCCGCGCGACGGCGACAGCCCGCTCATGGGCATCCGCGCCGCGCCGGCGCAACGTCGCCGGCGGGATGGCGGCGAACCGGTCGCGGCGGGTCT
>VBFG01000006.1 GCA_005882635.1 Chloroflexota bacterium
ACTCGCGTGCCGGCAGCGATCGACGCCGCGACGCGGCGATTGCGGCCTGGGCGCCGATCCTCGCAGGTCCAAAGCGGCGTCACGCCGTTCGCCGGCAAGGCGTCGCACGGCCATGCCGATCACTCGCCGCCCGCTCGTCGTCGGTCCTCTGGTCCTCGCGCTCGTCGCGGGTTGCGGCTCGCCCCTTACCCCGCCACCGTTGGCAAGCCCCACCGTGGCGCCGTCGCCAGCCTCCAGCCCGGCGCCGTCTGCGGCGCCATCGGCCGAGGCCTCGATCGCTGCCTCGGCGTCGATCGTCGTGAGCTCGAGCCCCACGACGGGCGCCGCCAGCTGGCACATGGTCTCGCTGCCGAACCAGGCCTCGATCATCAGCCTCGTGGACATCACAGCCGGCCCGAATGCGATCGTGGCGATCGGCGGCACGGGACCGAATGGTGCGGGAGCGGCGTGGTCGTCGGGCGATCAGGGTCAAACCTGGAACGAGGAGATGATTCCGGCCGACTCTCGGACGCCGAACCGGATCGTGGCATGGGGCGAAAAGTTCCTCGTCGCCGGCGCGGGCGAGTTCGATTGCCCTCATCCCTTCGCCTTGCAGACGTGGGTTCGAATCACGGGGGCGGTCTGGGCTGCCGCACCGGATTCTCCGATCTTCTGCGTAGGCGGCTCCGCCGAGGTCGCGGTCCAGGACGGCAAGGCTGTCCTGGTCGGCACCGGGACGGGAGACGTGCCGTTCGTCTGGTCATCGAGCGACGGTCTGCGATGGACGGATGGCTCGAGTGCCGTTCACCCCGACATGGCACCGCAGGCCATCGTGTCGGGCGACGCGGGATTCACCGTGTTCGGGTCGTCGCCGACGGGACCGTGGGCCTTGAGCAGCGCCGACGGGTCGACATGGACGATCGAGGCGCTCCCAGGGAACCAGGGTGTTTCGATCCTGGCGGCATTCCTCCGCGAGGGTCGGGCCGCTGCCCTGGCCGAATCGGGTGGAGCTGTCGGCGTGTTGTCGAAGGATGCGAGCGGAGCCTGGTTGACCGAGCCGGCGACCGGACTCGACGCGGAGCGAGTCGGCCGCGTCGTCGCGATCGAGGACGGCCTCGTCGCCGTCGGCGGCGGGGAGGTCGGTCCCGCCGCGTGGGTGTCGGCCGAGGGAACCGCCTGGCGGGCGGTCGAGCTCCCCACCGACAGAAATCCGGGAACGATTCTGACCGGCGCTCTCGCGGTCGGCCGGCGCGCCTTCCTGATCGGCCAGACCTCGACGGGCGGCCGGGCGGTCGGCGTGATCTGGGACGGGACGGCCTCGTTGCTCGCTCCTTAGCGCGGAGCGTGAGGTCAACCGGCGAGCTGCATGCTTCGCGATTGCATGCTCACCGAGCGTGGCCGCCGGGGTCCGCCTCGCCGAGCGCCAGCATCACCCGCGGGTTCGCGCGGAGGTTCGCGACCTTCCGCGGCATCCGTGGACAGTTGTCGCCCCCAGGGTCAGCGACGTTCGATGCCCGTCTCTTCGGCCACCTGCTCCTCGTTCGCCTGCGCGACGGCATCGGCCTTCTGGACCTTCTTCTTCGCGCCGGCTGCCTTCGACGGCAGCGGCCACGACCACGTCCTGAGGCGTCGGAGCAGGCGTCGCCCGGTCAGGTCGAGGTGGATCGGGGTGATCGCGATCCGGCGGTGGACGACGGCGTGGAAGTCGGTGCCTTCGACGGCCAGCCCGGACGGCGGCGGCCCGCCGATCCAGAAGTAGGGGATCCCGCGCGGGTCGAGCCGCTCGACGAGCTGGTCCTGGTAGACGCGCCGGCCGAGGCGGGTGACCTCGATGCCCTCGCATTCCTCGATCGTGACGGCCGGGACATTGACGTTGATCAGCTCGCCGCGCGACAGCCCGTGCTCGAGGATGTTGCGGGCAACGATCGTGGCGGCCGTCGACGCCAGGCTGAAGTCGGGATGCTCGTAATACTCCTGGCTGATGGCGAAGGCCGGGCAGCTGTTGATGACCGCCTCCATCGCGGCGCTCACCGTCCCGGAGTAGGTGATGTCGTCGCCGAGGTTCGCGCCGTAGTTGATGCCGGAGGCCACGAGGTCGAAGCCGTGGCCGAAGTAGCCGAGGAAGGCGATGCTGACGGCGTCCGTCGGGCTGCCGTCGACCGAGTAGCCGATCGAGCCGTCGGCGAGCGTCCGTTCGCGGACGCGGAGCGGTCGCATGAGCGTCTTCTGGTGACCGACGGCGCTCTGGTTCGTGTCGGGCGCCACGACGGTCGTGTCGCCCATGGACTCGAGTGCCTGCTTCAACGCCAGCAGGCCGCGCGACTCCACGCCGTCGTCGTTGGTGATGAGGATCTTGGGTCGGGTCGACCAGTCCTTGAGCGGCCCGGCCGTGCGCCGGAGCGCCCGCGGGCCGCCGCGTGCCGCGCCTCCCGCGACCGGCTCGCCGCGCTCCTTGTCGACGTCGCGCCGCTCGGTCCGCGCCCGCTCGCGGGTCATGTCAGGCTGGCCGTCCCCCCGACTCGACGCGTCCCGTGGTCGCTGCCTGGGGCTTCTCTGCTGGTCCGGCATCGGGGTGCTAGGCGGTCACGTCGGGGTCGATCCCGGGAACCGGCTCGCTCGGGATCCGGACCTTGCGGCCCTCGCGCTCCTCGACCCGCCGCGCCGCGCGGGTAGCGATCGGCGACGGCTCGCGCGTCAGCACGAGGTAGTGGAAGAAGAAGGCCGACAGCACGGCCGCGATCGGGATCCCGAAGATCGCCCCGGTGACGCCGGCGATCTTGCTCCCGATCAGGACCGACCCCAGGACCACGATCGGATGGATCCCGACCGCTTCCTGCATCAGGCGCGGCTGGAGGACGTTCATCACGATCAGCCAGCCGACGCCCATCATGGCCACGCTCGGCAGGGTTGCGTTGGACACGGTCAGGAGGGCGACGATGACCGGCGGCGTCCACGCGACGAACGGCCCGAAGAAGGGGATCGCCATGAGGACGCCCGCGGCAGCCGTCGTCACGGCGAGGTAGGGCAGGCCAAGGATGGCGCTGGTCAACGCGGCGACCGCCGCGTATACGACGCCGAGGATTGCCTGACCGCGGAGGAACCCACCGAACGAGCGGGCGATGCTCGTCTCGAGGAGCCGGGCCTCTTCCTTCCAGAACGGCGGGACGATCCGGAAGAAGAACGACAGGATCGCGTCGCGGTCGACGACCATGTACAGCGACAGGATCAACACGATCAGCAGGTTGGCCAGCGCACCCAGGCTCGCGACCGCGAGCTGCTGGAGCGGGCCGGCGAGCTGGACCGCATACGTCGCAAGGTTGTCGAGGAAGCTCGTGGCCTGGGCAACGAGGTCGACCTGTTCGAGTCCGAGCGCCTTCAGGCGGTCCTGCCACGGCGCAAGGATGTCGGGCAGCTGGTCGCGGAGGGTCGGGACGCCCGCGACGAAGGCCGTGATCGACTGGGCGAGCGCGCCGGCGACGAGGACGACCACGAGGACGATCGCGCCGACGAGCGTGGCGTAGACGAGGACGACCGCGCCGATCCGCGGCAGGACGGGGACGAGCCGGGTCAGGCCGCCGACGACGGGGCTGAGGATGAAGGCCAGGAGCCAGGCCAGGAAGAAGACGAGGATGATGTCGCCGAAGGCGTAGAAGATGCTCGCCGCGATCTGGACGGCGACCATCGCGAGCACGAGCGCGCCGAGGACGAGCACGGCCGTCAGCCAGCGTTGCTGCCGATCGCTCAGGTTCAGCATCGTCGGGCCTCACCTCGGCGCGCGAAACCGCGGAAACGCGTGCGGCTCAGTGAGGGGCTGCCGCCCCTCCCATCGAAGGCCATGGTAGCCGGGCGGCATTCGTGGTGGCTCACCATCACTTCCGACGGCGGTCGCGATTCCCGACTGACTGTTACGGGCCCTCAGCGCGTCAAAACAGGCGCGTTGGCGACCGCGATCGCGCCTTGACGTTCCGGCCTCATGCGATCCCGGCGGGATGGTCGATCGGTCGGCCGGTCCGGCTGCATTCGATGATCGCCTGGCAGAGGGCGATGTCGCGCATGGCGTCGCGGCCCGGGGTCTCGATCGGGGCGCCGTCGACGACCGCCGCGTAGAAGGCCATGAGCTCGCGTCTGAAGGCGCTCTCGTAGGACGTGATCTCCTCCGTTCGGCTCGACCGGGCAGTACCCGGCTGGCCATCTTCGACTGTCATGACCGTCGGCTCGCTTCGAAGGAAGGGCGAGGGGAACGACAGGCTGACCCGTCGATCGGGCGCGTAGAGCGCAAACTCCATCTGGTAGCGGGCGATCCCCGGCAGGTCGATCCAGTGGATCGCGGCCGGCAGATCTCCGAACCGGAGCAGCAGGCTCACGGACCGCTCGCTGAGGTCGGCGTGCTCCAGCCGATCAGGCTCGCCGAAGAGACCGCGAACGGCGTTCAGCTCGTGGACCAGCGTGTCGAGCAAGACCGATTGGTAGATCCGGCGAAGGACCGGATCGACGTCTCCGAGGGCGGTCGTAATGCTGACCGCGGCCTCCGTCCGGAGTCGCTCGACGAGCTCCTCGGGGGGCAGTTGAACGGCGCTGAGCGGGTAGTGGCCGACATAGGGCGCGATCGGGGACTCGAGCGTCGTGACCCGCAGGAAGCGGGGATCGCGGATCCCGGCTACCTCCTCACGGAAGCGGAGGTAGGCCGGGTCGTGACGCTTGTTGTACGCGACCATGAGCACGACGCCCGCGGCGTCCGCAGCCTCGACCATGGCCGCGGCCTCGGCCGTGGAGAAACACATCGGCTTCTCGACGAGGACGTGGATGCCTGCCTTCGCGGCCTCGATCGCCATGGGCGCGTGGCTGCCGCCGGTCAGCACGAGGACGGCGTCGATGGGCTCGCGCAGAAGGTCGCGCCAGTCGGTGCAGGTTGTCTGGACTCCATATCGCGCGGCGCTCGCGGCGGCGTTCTCGGGCGCGATGTCGCAGATTGCGGAGACCTCGAATCTGTCGGACAGCTCGCTGAGGTAGTGCAGGTGCATCACCTGGGCGATGAGGCCGGCACCGATGACGCCGATTCGCACGCGCGTGGGCTCGGCTCTCGTCGCCGGGACGGATCGCTGCGGGAGCGTCGACGCTTCGATCGGATGCCCTCCGGTGACCGACGGCCCCCCGGCCACGGGTCCGCAGTGGCTACGGTAGCATGGGGTTGGAACGCTGCAACCCGCGTCGGCGAGGAGGACGGTGAGGCTCGCGCTCGTCACTGAGGGGATGATCCACCGGCCGATCGAGGGGCTCATGGATTGGCTGGAAGAGCACGTCCCGGAGGTCCGCGACCTCGAGGTGGGGACGGGCGGCTACTCCCCGCTGGGCCATTCGCCGCTGGCGCTCACGGGCCCCGAACGCCGGGCATGGTACGACCGCCTGTCCGATCGTGGCTTCCGGGTCGCCGCCTTCAACGTTTCGGGCAATCCGCTCCATCCGGACCCAGCGATCGGCGGCCGACACGATTCGGACCTGCGCCGGACGATCGAGCTCGCGGCCGAGCTGGGCGTCGATCGAATCGTGGCGATGTCAGGCTGCCCGGCCGCCGGGCCCAATGCCAGCTCGGCTCCGCACTTCGCGGCGAACGCCTGGCTGCCGGATTACGCCGGGGTCGCCGAGTGGCAATGGGAACACCGGGTCGGACCGTACTGGCAGGAGATCGACGAACTGGTCGGCGCAACCAGCCGCGAGCTCCAGATCTGCCTTGAGCTCCACCCAGGCGCGTACGTCTACAACGTCGAGACGTATGTGCGTCTGAACGCGCGGGCCCCGCGAATCCGCGTGAATCTCGATCCGAGCCACCTGTTCTGGCAGCAGATGGATCCCCTCCTGGTCATCGACCGGCTTGGATCGCTGATTGGCTACTCCCACGCCAAGGACGTCCGGTACGACTCGGCAGAGCTCGCCCTGAACGGGCTGCTGGACAGCCGCTGGCCGGGCGATCCTGAACACACGCCGTGGGACTTCGCTGCGGTGGGTCGCGGCGTCCATGGGCCCGACTGGTGGGCCACCTTCGCCGACGCCTTGGCGAGCGGGACGAGCGCCCCGTTCTTGAGCATCGAGCACGAGGATCGCCTTGTGTCGCCCGAGGAAGGGATCACGGGATCGGCCGCCGTCCTCGGGCGTCACGCCGGCGTTGGAGCCACGGGCATGGCCGCCGCGAGCGGGTGATCGAGCGGGGAAGCCGGCCGGCGACGCTGGTCGATGTGGCCCGCCTCGTCGGGGTGTCTGCGTCCACTGTCTCGAACGTCGTTCGGGGCTCCAACGTCGTCGCCGCCCCGACGCGACGGCGTGTGCTCGCGGCAATCGAGGAGCTCGACTACCGACCGAACGCGCTTGCCCGGCAGCTGCTCCAGGGCCGCGCCACCACGGTCGGGATCATCGCCCGCGACCTGCGCAACCCGTTCATCGCCGAGATGGCGTCGCTCCTCGAGCGGGAGGTCGCTCGGTTGGGGTTCGCGGCGATGTTCTGCGCGACCGACGGCGATCCCGAGCGTGAGGACCAGGCGATCGGGCTGATGCTCGACAACCGCGTCAGTGGCCTCGTGTTCCTGTCGCTGCTCGGGCGCCCGTCCTTGATCGCCGCGAAGGTCGGTGGACGGCTTCCGGCTGTTTTCGTGGCGGCCGAGGAACCTTGGGCGGATTCCGTCACCGTCGATGAGCACCGCGGCGGTGAGATCGTCGCCCGTCACCTCGTCGGGCTGGGCCATCGCCGGCTGGCGTTCCTCGGACCGCAGCAGCCCGACCGGGCCGACATGCGACGCCTCGAAGGTTTCCTCCGCGCCGCCGGCGACAGCGGCCTGAAGCCGACCGTCATCGCCTGGGATCCGCCGGACGGCTCGCCGAGCATCGACGGCAACCCGGTTGACTGGGTCGAGATCCTCGCCGGCCCGATACCGGCAACGGGCATCTTCGCCGCCAACGACTTCGCGGCCATCGACCTGATCGACGTGGCCGACACGCTGGGCGTCCACGTCCCCCAGGCGCTGTCCATCGTCGGGTTCGACGACGTCGACATGGCCCGGCTCCGGCGCATCAACCTGACGACCGTCAGCCAGCCTCGAGATGCCCTCGTCCGCCTCGGCGTCGAGGCACTCCTCGGCCGGATCGACGGCCGGATCGTCGGCGAGCCCCGGGTGACGCTCGCGAGCGTCAGCCTCAAGGTTCGAGGCTCGACCGCCCCTGCGCCGTGATCCGGCGGCGGTCGATTGGAACCTTGCAACGCCCTGATGGCCCAACTATAGTGAGCCGCGGTCCAAGGCCATCTTTGTCGAGGGTCGATCGCTGACGGATCCAGCAGTGACGGAGCGCGAGGCCTTCGAATCCGTTCGCGGCTGGGCCATCGCGGCGGTCGCGCTCGCGACGGATCCCGCCACCGGGAGGGATGGCACGCGCAAGGTCGACCCGTTCGACATCGTGACACCGGCCGACGGCTTGATCGAGCGCTATCTCCGAGCCCAGGTTCGGGCGCAGTTCCCCGGCCACTCGTTTCTCGGCGAAGAGGAAGGCGGTGCGAATGGAGCTCACGGCTGGCAGTGGATCGTCGACCCGATCGACGGAACGCTGAATTTCTCGACGGGCCTGGCCGGGGCGACCTGCTCGATCGCGTTGCGCAGGGATGACTCACTGGTCATCGGGGCGATTGCCGACTTGACCACGCGGTCCGTCTATCGGGCCATGGCGGGCAGCGGCCAGATCATCGCCACCACCTCCGAGGGTGACACGGTCTGCCGGGCCACGACCTCGCGCGCCGGAGCCGCCCGAACGTTCCTGGAGTTCGGGTGGGAGGACCTGGACCAGGTCATGGTCGGAACCATCGAGGTCCTCGCCGGAACCCGGCCGCGAGTCATCAGGATGGTCGGCGGGGCGGGATACGCCCTGCTCAACATCGCGCTGCACGGAGGCTGCTTCCTGGGAATCGGGCTTCGAATCTGGGACATCGCCGCCGGGATCGTGATCGCGCGCGAGGCCGGCCGGCACGTGCGCCTGTGGGATGACGGGACGTTGACACATGTGGTGGTGGGTGAGGCCGACGACGTCGGGGAGCTCGCGACCTTGGTCGAGCAGTTCGGATCGATGCGCGTCGCGCCGGTCACCTAACGAGCGCGGCGCGACATCGCGAGGAGGGACTTGTGAAGAAGCGACTGATGGCGCTGATGACGATCGTCGTGATCGCCGGCAGTGCGTGTTCGAACACAGCGGCGCCTGCCAGCTCCGGCGCGGCCGCGTCGCAACCCGCCGCGTCGCAACCCGCCGCTGCGTCCGCCGCGACCGCCACCAAGCTCGTCGTCTGGGCGCGGAACTACACCGTCGAGGCTGGGAAAGCTCAGCCGTGGGCGCCGGATCCCAAGGCGAAGCTCGAGGCCGCCCACCCGGGCCTGACCGTCGAGCTGTCCGGTGCGACATCCGGCGACCAGTTCAATCGGATCGAACTCAGCCAAGCGGGCGCTGTCGCCGACAAGCCCGACATCTTCCAACTCGACAACATCTGGCTCGGCCAGTTCGTTGACGAGGGCATCACGGCCAATCTCGACTCGTACTACGCGAACTGGGCCGACAAGAGCGACATCGTGCCGGCCTATGCCGAGTCGACCAAGGTCAAGGGCAGCCAACAGGCCGTCTGGTTCTACAGCGACATCCGGATGATGATCTGGAGCAAGGACGTCTTCAAGAGGGCGGGTCTTGATCCGGAGAAGGGCCCGGCGACGTGGGACGAGCTCATGGCCGATGCGAAGGCCATCAAGGACAAGGTCCCCGGTGTCAACCCGGTCGAGTTCCCGGCGTCCTCCGAGGAGAGCACCGTCGATCGCTTCTACTCCTACCTGTACATGACGGGCTCGAACATCCTGAACGCCGACAACACGAAGGCCGCGTTCAACGATGCGGGCGGCCAGAAGGCCCTCCAGCTGTACGTGGACCTGGTCAAGCAGGGCTACGCACCGAAGGCGGTTCTCAGCGAGACTGCTGACGACATCTACCCCCACGTGTTCTCGGGCAAGACCGGGATCATGCTGGCAACGGTGGGCGACGGCCTCGGGTCGCTGCCCGATGGCTTCGACGTGAGCAAGTTCCAGAGCACGATCGGCGCGGCGCTGCCGCCGCTCTGCTCGGGCTGCCAGCCGGCAACCACAGCGGGCGGCTGGATGCTCGCCATCAACTCGGCCAGTCAGAACAAGGACGTGGCGTGGGAATACATCTCGGCCGTCACCAACGGCGCGAACATGGTGCCGTTCGAGGTTGAGCGCACGCGCATTCCGGTGCGGACCACCGGCCTGGCGCAGGCAGACGCCTTCAAGGCGGACCCCTATTTCGCGCAGGAGGCGGAGGCCGCGAAGGTCGCCCACTTCCCACCGTTCATCGCGAAGTACACGTCCATGATCGAGATCCTGTGGACAGGCATGCAGAAGGCGATCAACGGCGACCTTCCGGTCAAGGATGCCCTTGACCAGGCAGCCGCCGACGTCGACACGCTGCTCGCCCCCTAGGCCCAGCGAGTCAGTCAAGCAGCCGGGAAGTCGCGCGTCATGGCTCATCGAGCCCTGAGCCGAGCGACTCCCTGGCTGCTTCTCATCCTGCCCCTGCTGCTCCTCTTCCTGTTCCTGCTCCTGCCCTACCTGCTGACCTTCTACTACTCGACGACGGGCGCCACGATCGGCCGGCTCCTCAACGTGCAGCAGGTCGGCCTCAAGAACTTCCAGGCCGTCCTGTCGTCGCACGCCCCGTCGTTTCTCAGCGTCGTGGGGATCACGGCGGTGTTCACGACCGGGACCCTCGTGGGTTCGATGGCCCTCGGAACGGGCCTCGCCCTCGCGCTGCACACGGTCTCCGCCGGCCTCCGGTCGGCGCTCCTCGCGGTGTTCCTCATCCCGTGGGTGATCGCCGCGGTGATCATCGGGTACACCTGGCGCCTCATCTATGACCCCGCGATCGGTCTCGCGAACAGCGCCCTCGAGCCCTTCGGGGTGGCCCCAGTCGCCTGGCTCACCGAACAGGCATCCGCGATCGCGGCATTGGTCATTGCCAATGTCTGGGCCGGCTACGGGATCGTTCTCCTCGTCGTGAGCGGAGCGCTGGCGAACGTGCCACCGAACATCATCCTGGCCGGCCAGGTCGACGGCGCCTCCTACAGGCGGATCGTCCGCCGCGTCATCCTTCCGGCGATCCGTCCGACATTCCTCCTCGCCGGGCTCGTCGCCCTCGTCAGCGGGCTGAACACGTTCGACCTCATTTACGCGATGACGCGCGGCGGTCCCCTCTACCAGACCGAGACAGTCGCCCTCGAGATGTATCGCCTCACCGCCCAGAAGGGCAACGTCGGGCAGGGTGCGGCGGTGACGGTGATCCTGTTCACGGTGAGCCTTGCTCTTGCCGTGACCTATGTGATCATCTGGCGACGCGAGGCCCGGAAGTGGAACTAGTCCGGTTCTCCCTCGGGGCGCGCCTGCTGCGCGCCGTGGGCGTGGCGTTGATGCTGGCCTTCGCGGTCCTGCCCCTGCTCTGGGTGATCTCAATCGCGCTGCGACCCGGCAGCCAGGCGATCTATCCGATCTCGATCCTTCCGACGAGCCTGACGCTGGACAATGTCTGGGGCGTGCTGTTCGGGCCGACCGGGATCGGTCTCGGGCCGTACCGCAACGCGGCGTTCTACGGGCTGTCCTCGGCCGTGATCACCGCGGTCGCGTCGACGCTCGGCGGGTACGCTCTGGCGCGCTACAACATGCGCGCCGGCGAGGGCATCCTGGTCGTCATCCTCGCCCTGAGCTTTCTGCCGTCCGCGTCGCGGATCGTGCCGCTCTTCATCCTGTTCTCCGCCTCCGGCCTGTACGGCACGTCGCAGGGCGTGATCCTCGCCTACGCGGCTGGGTCGACACCGCTCGGCATCTGGCTGATGGCCGGGGCATTCCGGCAGATCCCGGTTCGGCTCGAGCAGGCGGCCCGCATCGACGGGGCCGGCACGGTCCTCACCATGCGCCGCGTCGTCCTGCCGCTCGCGCTGCCGGGGATCCTCGTCGTCGCCACGCTCGCGTTCATCGACGGCTGGAACTCGTTCTCGCTGCCGCTCATCCTCATCCCGAAGGACACCGCTCAGCCGTACACCGTTGCGTTGCAGCGCTACATCCAGGAGATCGGCTACGGCATCAACTGGCCGCTCCTCGCGGCCGGGAGCCTGGTCGCCCTCGTGCCCGTGCTGACGGTCTTCGCGATTTTGCAACGGCGTCTGGTCCGCGTGGGCGGGCTCGGCGGGGCCATCCGAGGTTGAGGAGTCGCCCGTGAAGCTCGACATCGAAGGACTGACGGTGGAGTACGGCCAGGTCGCCGCCGTGCGGGGGCTCAACCTGACGGTCGGCCATGGCGAGCTCGTGGCCCTCGTCGGTCCCTCCGGCTGCGGCAAGACCACGACGCTCGGCTTCATTACCGGCTTCATCAGGCCCAAGAGCGGCAGGGTCCGGTTCGACGGTCTCGATGTGACGGACCTGCCGCCGCAGCGACGCGGGATCGGGTACGTCTTCCAGGACTACGCGATCTATCCCCACATGACGGTCCGCGAGAACATCCGCTTCCCGCTTGACGCCGCGAAGGTCGATCGGAAGAAAGCCGAGCGCGACGTTGACGAGATCGCCGGGCTCATGGGTGTCGGCAACCTCCTGGCCCGGCGGCCCCACCAGCTCTCCGGCGGACAGCGCCAGCGGGTCGCGCTCGCGCGCGCGCTCGTCAAGAAGCCGGTGGTGCTCCTCCTCGACGAGCCGCTTTCGAACCTCGACGCCCACCTGCGAGTCGAGGTCCGAGCCGAGATCCGGCGCCTCCAGCTCGACCTGAAGATGACGACGGTCTTCGTGACACACGATCAGGCGGAGGCGATGGCCATCGCCGACCGGGTGGCGGTCATGAACAACGGCGACATCGTCGCACTCACCTCCCCGTCGACCCTCTACAGCCGACCGCCGTCGCTCTTTGCGGCCCAGTTCATCGGCTCGCCTCAGATCAACATCTGGGCGACTGATGGGCCGGACGAGGCCCTCGCTCGCCGGGTCATCGCGCCGCTCGTCGGGGATGGCGGCGCGGGCCTCCTCGCAGGCGTCCGTCCCGAGCACGTCATGGTGGGCGCGGGCGATATCAAGGCGACGACCACGCTCACGGAGCCGCTCGGTCGCGACTTCCTTGTCCATCTCGAGGTGGGCCCGAGCTCGATTCGCTCCCTCGTTCCCGCGGCGCAGGGCGCGCTCCTCAAGACCGGCGAGGTGGTGCCGATCGCGATGGAACGGTCGCACCTCCTCCTGTTCGATGCCGCGACGGGTCACCGGGTCGAGATCGACGAGGCCGGGACGCGCCGCGAGGATGACACCCGGGAGACCGATGGTGGACTGGCGGGCTAGAGGGGTCGGGCTGCGCGTCGGCGGCCACCGAGGATCGTCCGCCCTTGCTCCCGAGAACACCTTCGCGGCCTTCGACCAGGCCGTGGTCGACGGTGCGCAGTATCTCGAGACCGATATCCGTCGAACGGCCGATGGCCATCTCGTGCTGATCCACGACGCGACGCTCGACCGGACCACCGACGGCCACGGCGCGGTGGCGGAGGCGACGCTCGCCGACGTGATGGGGCTCGACGCCGGCGCCTGGTTCGACGGGGGGTTCAGCGGCCAGCGGGTGCCCGAGTTCCGGGCGTTCATGCGCTGGATCGAGTCACGCGCCAGCTTCGGGGCAGCCCTCGAGGTCAAGGCGAGCGGCACCGGGGCCGAAGTGGCGGAGGTCGCGTGGGCCTCGCCGGCGCGGGATCGCCTCGCAATCTACGCTTTCGACGCCCGAGAGATCCAGGCGGCCAAGGCCGTCGCCCCCGAGCTCCCGTGCGTGATGCTCCTCTACCTCGAGGACGATCGCGACGCGGTCCTCGACCGGATCGAGGCGTGTGGCGCCGACGGTGCCGACGTGCCGTGGCAGTGGGACGCCCGATCGCTGCTGAGTCAGATGCGCGAGCGGGGACTCCTCATGGGCGGAGGCTCCGCGAGCGGCGACGAGGCAGCTGAGCGGCTGGTCGACCTCGGCGCGGACATGATCGACACGGACGGGCCTGCGGCGATGCTGCGGGCGTTGCAGCGTCTGGCCGCCGACGCCGGCGCGTGACGGGCGCCTCCGCCCGCCCTCATGAGGTCACCGCCGCAGCTCGACCCATCGCGGGATCGCCGACGAGGGTCACTCATCCTGGCCCATCGCGGGGACTGGACCGATGCACCCGAGAACAGCCTGGCTGCATTCTCGGCCGCGGCGGCGCGACCCGGGATCGACGGTGCCGAGTTCGACGTGAGGCTCGCTGGGGACGGGACGCCGGTCGTCAGCCACGATGGCGATCTCCAACGGGTGCAGGGGATCGGCCGACGGGTGAGAGAGCTCACGGCAGCCGAGCTCACGGCGCTGGGTGTTCCGACGCTCGCGAGCGTTCTGGAGGTGCTGCCGGAGCCGTCGTTCCTCGACGTGGAGCTCAAGGAGGACGTCGCGTCCGAGGTAGTCCCGTTGCTCGCGCGGGTTCGTGGCGATCCGCCGCGCCACGTTGTCATCTCGTCGTTCCGGCCGGGCGCGATCGCCTCCGTGCGCCGGGTCGCGCCCGCGTGGCCGACCTGGCTGATCCACCTCGAGCTCGACGAGCGCGTCGTCGCCACGGCGCGGTCGCTCGGTTGCGTCGGGATCGCCGCCGAATGGCCGGCACTCGAGGCAGCCTCGATCCGCCTCGTGCGGGCGAGCGGCCTCCAGCTTGCGGTATGGACGGTCGAGGATCCCGAGACGTTCGAGCGCGTCCGCGGGCTTGATGTCGACGTCATCTGCGTCGACCCGAGCGCCTGGCGCGACCGCGCCGGCGAGGCGGAGTCGCGAACCGGCTGCTAGCGCAACCCCATCCGCTGGCGGACCTCGTCCATCGTGGCCCGCGCCTTCGGTGCCAATCGGTCGGCGCCGGCTTCGAGGATTCCGTCGATCTCCTCCGGGTGGGCCATCAGCTCGAGATACCGCTCCCGGGCGGGCGCGTAGTGGCGGACGATCCGGTCGGCGATGAGCTTCTTCATGTCGACGCAACCCGTCCGCGCGGTCCGCTCGCCCTCCCAGAGGTCCTCGTAGTCGTCGCCGAAGAAGCGCTGGAGCTGGCAGACGTTGCAGACCTCGGGCCGGCCGGGGTCGGTCCGCTTGATCCGCTGGGTGTCGGTGACCATCGACATCACCTGGCGGCGGATGAGGTCCGGCTCGGCCAGGATGTCGATCGTGTTCCCGACCGACTTGCTCATCTTCTTGACGCCGTCGGTCCCGAAGACGACCGGCGCCTCCGTGTAGACCGCCTGCGGTTCGGGGAACGTGTCGCCGTAGCGGCGGTTGAAGGCACGGACAATCTCGCGGCTGAGCTCGAGGTGGGCCTGTTGGTCCCGCCCGACGGGAACCAGCGACGCCTTGTAGATCACGATGTCGGCCGCTTGCAGGACCGGGTAGGTCAGCAGGCCGTGGTTGATGTCGTCGGGCTGGAGGAGCTGCTTCTCCTTGTAGGTCGGCGTCCGCTCGAGCCAGCTGACCGGCGTCACGGTGCACAGCAGCCAGGCGAGCTCGGTGTGCTCAGGGCGATGGCTCTGGACGAAGAGCGTGCAGCGCTCGGGATCGAGACCCAGGGCGAGCAGGCCGGCGGCCATCTCCCGCGTCCGGGTCCGGAGCAGGTCCGGGTCGTGCGTGCTGGTCAGGGCGTGGTAGTCGACGATGCAGTAGATCGCCTCGTACTCGGCTTGCAACGCGACGTAGTTCCGGATCGCCCCCAGATCGTTGCCGAGGTGGACGGTCCCCGATGGCTGGATCCCCGAGAACGTCCGCGGTCGGGGTGCCGTCACCGGCTCCGAGGCAGGCGCCACTGCCGGCGCGAGGTCGGTGGTCATGGGCGGCGAGTGTAGCCGAGCCGACGCCGCGGGCGGCCGACCGAGCGGCTACGACTGCCCGTCGGGCGGCCGCGTCCCCATCGACCGACTCTGGAATGCACTTGCAACCCCGATCGGCGCGGCCCGCTGCGAGGACGCAATGCCCGCCGAGGCTCGCTGACGCCGAGCCGTGGGGGACTCCGGTGCAGTACGGAGGGAGTGCCCGGGAACGTTTCCTACCCCGACCTGGCCCCGTCGACCCCGGCCGCCGTCAGGGCCAGCCGAGCGTCGATCGTGTGAAGGAGCCCACCTTGGCCACGATGTCTGCAACCGCTGATCGCCCTTCGTACCGGCTGCCGTTCGTGATCACTGCCTCGGCGGCGGGGACGATCATCGAGTGGTACGACTTCTATCTCTACGGCGTCCTCGCGGCCTTCTTCTCGACGCAGTTCTTCCCGAAGGGCAACGACACGACCGCCCTGCTCGCCTCACTGGCGACATTCGGCGCGGGCTTCGCCGTCCGACCGTTCGGGGCGGCGTTCTTCGGGCGACTCGGCGACCTGACGGGTCGCAAGTTCACGTTCCTGCTGACGATCACGATCATGGGCATCTCGACTGCCCTGGTCGGCGTCCTCCCGACCTACGCCCAGATCGGGATCCTCGCCCCGATCATCCTTGTCTTCCTGCGCCTGGCCCAGGGTCTCGCGCTGGGCGGCGAGTACGGCGGCGCGGCGATCTACGTCGCCGAGCACAGCCCGGACGAGAAGCGCGGGCAGAACACGAGCTGGATCCAGACGACGGCGACCCTCGGCCTGCTCCTCGCCCTGCTCGTGATCGGCGTCACCCGGGTCTCGATGTCGGCCGACCAGTTCACGTCGGTCGGCTGGCGGATCCCGTTCATCCTGTCGATCATCCTGGTCGCGATGGCGCTCTACATCCGGCTGCGGCTCCAGGAGACGCCGCTCTTCAGCCGGTTGAAGGCGGCCGGCAAGTCCTCGACGTCGCCCTGGCGGGACAGCTTCGGCAACCCGGCGAACCGGAGGCTCATCGTGCTCGCCTTGCTCGGCGCCACGGCCGGCCAGGCCGTCGTCTGGTACCAGGGCCAGTTCCAGGCGCTGTTCTTCCTCGGGACCGTCCTGGGCGTGAAGTTCACCGACGCGTATCTGATCGTCGGGGCGGCGATCGTGTTCGCGACACCGTTCTTCGTATTCTTCGGCCGGCTGTCGGATCGCATCGGGCGGAAGCCGGTGATCCTCGGCGGCTGTCTGATCGCGGCCATCGCCTACTACCCGATCTACAACCTGATGGTCCAGTTCGCGCACCCGCAGGGGACGTTCAACGGGGTGGTCGGCAAGTTCGTCGGCGCCGACGGGACGACCCCCGCGGTGGCCCAGCCCGAGCTGCTGCCCCTGATGGTCCTCGTCTGGATCCAGGTCGTCTTCGTGACGATGGTCTACGGGCCGATCGCCGCGTTCCTGGTCGAGTTCTTCCCGGCCCGGATCCGGTACACCTCGTTGTCCATCCCGTACCACATCGGGAACGGCTGGTTCGGTGGATTCCTGCCGCTGATCGCGGCCGGTCTCCTGAGCGCGACGGGCAACCTCTACGCCGGGCTGATCTACCCGATCGTGGTCGCCCTGATCACGGTCGTGGTCGGTGGCCTGTACATCCGCGAGAGCCGGCACGTCCGGATCTGGGATGAAGTCGGCGGGGAGGAGGCGGAGGTCGACCTCGGGCCGATCGGCGCCCGGCCCGCCGCGACGTAGCCCGCAGGCGAACCAGGGGGCCTCGCGGGGGGAACGGATTCGATGCGCCGGGCACCCGCCCGGCGCATCACCGTGCGATGGCTCGCCGCATCTCCGTGCAACCGACCGGCCGCTTCGCGGAGCGATGGGCGGCCTTACCATTCCGCGCGATGAGCCCATCGTCAGCCAACGATCGGCGAGGTCGCGCGTGACCTCCACGCCGCTTCGGGTCGGCCTGCTCGGCGCAGGGACCGTCGGTCGGGAGGTGGCCCGGGCGCTCCTCGCCCGCGGCGCAGAGCTGACGGCCGCCGACGGATCACCGCTCGAGCTCGCCGGGATCGCCGTTCGTGACGTCGAGCGCGCTCGCGCGGCTGGTCTGCCCGGCGATCTCCTGACCGATGCCCCGGCTCACCTCGTCGCGTCGGCGGACACCGACGTGATCGTCGAGCTGATGGGCGGCGACGAGCCGGCGCGGACCCTGATCGCGGCCGCGCTCGATGCCGGCAAGGGTGTCGTGACCGCGAACAAGCACGTGCTCGCGCACCACGGTGAGGAGCTCGAGGCGGTCGCCCGGCGGGCGGGTGCGGCGCTCCGTTTCGAGGCGTCGGTTGGGGGCGGCATCCCGGTGCTCGGGCCGCTGGCGACCGAGCTCGCCGGCAACCGCATCAGCGCCGTCCGCGGGATCGTGAACGGCACGACCAACTACATCCTCACCGCGATGACCGATGCCGGTCGCGACTACGGTGACGTCCTCGCCGAGGCCCAGGCCGCGGGCTATGCCGAGGCCGATCCCTCGGGCGACGTGGAGGGCCACGACGCCGTCAACAAGGTCGTGATCCTGGCGCGCCTGGCGTTCGGCGTGTGGCTCGCTCCGGCCGACGTGACCACGATCGGCACCGACGGACCAGGCGCCGGATCGCCGGGCATCACGGGCGTCGGCTCGGCCGACATCGCCGCGGCCGCCGCCGCGGGGCTCGTCGTCAAGCTCATCGCCGAGGCGCGACGCGACGACGAGGCGATCGTCGCGGCGGTCCTCCCGACGGCCGTCCCGGCCGAGTCGGCGTTCGGTCGAACGGCGGGCGTCCTGAACCGGATCGAGATCGAGGCGGATCCCGTCGGCACCGTCGCGTTCAGCGGCCCGGGCGCGGGTGGGCCGGCGACATCGAGCGCGGTCCTCGGCGACCTGATCGCCATCGCCCGCGGACTGGGCAGCACCTGGGCGGGGCTGCCGCCGGCGCGGGGCGCACGATGACGACCAGCCCGTCGCGCCTGGCACCTCGACCCACGCTCGTCGAGCGGTACCGAGCGTTTCTGCCCATCAGCGACGCGACGCCGACCCTCAGCCTGGGCGAGGGCCAGACCCCGCTGGTCCCGTTGCGGCGGCTCGGTCGCCGTCTCGGCCTGGCCAAGCTGTACGCCAAGATCGAAGGCCAGAACCCGACCGGCTCGTTCAAGGATCGCGGCATGGTCGTGGCGGTCGCCAAGGCGGTCGAGGCCGGGGCGAAGGCGATCATCTGCGCGTCGACCGGGAACACCTCGGCGTCAGCCGCCGCCTACGGGGCGGCCCATGGCCTGGAGGTCGTCGTCGTCCTGCCGTCGGGCAAGATCGCGACCGGCAAGCTCCTCCAGGCGATCGTCGCCGGAGCGCGGGTCGTCGCGATCGACGGCAACTTCGACGAGGCGCTCCGGGTGGTCCGGGCGCTGTCGGAGCAGGACGACCACCCCGTCACACTCGTCAACTCCGTCAACCCCCATCGGCTCGACGGCCAGAAGACGGCGGCGTTCGAGATCTGCGACGACCTCGGCAGAACCCCCGACGTCCTCGCGATCCCGGTCGGCAACGCCGGGAACATCTCCGCCTACTGGGCCGGCTTTCGCGAGTACGCGGCGGCCGGCCTGATCGCCGCGACGCCGCGGATGTTCGGCTTCCAGGCCGCCGGCGCCGCCCCCCTCGTCGTCGGCCACCCGGTCGACTCGCCGGAGACGATCGCCACGGCGATCCGGATCGGGAACCCGGCATCGTGGGCGACGGCGATCGCCGCCCGCGACGAGAGCGGCGGCCGGATCGAGGCGGTCAGCGATGACCAGATCCTCGCCGCGTGGCGCGCTCTCGCGACGGAAGAGGGAATCTTCTGCGAGCCGTCGTCGGCGGCGAGTCTCGCCGGAGTGACCGCACTGGCGGGGAGCGACGCGATCCCTGGCGACGCCACGGTCGTCTGCGTCCTGACCGGAACGGGACTGAAGGATCCCTCGACGGCGGAGCGCGTCGCCGCCGATCATCACGTCATCGAATCGGCTGCGACCGTCGGGGCGGTCGCCGTGGCGCTGGGCTGGTGAGCGGCACGGGGACGCTGAGAGAGGGAAGGGCCCGATGGTGACCAACTGGCTGGCCGAGCTCGACGGGCGGCGGGTGAGGGTCGAGGTGCCGGCGACGAGCGCCAATCTCGGCGCCGGCTACGACTGCCTCGGAGTGGCGCTCGGGCTGACGAACCGGATCGAGGTCGAGGTCCGTGGCTGGAGCCGTGGCGAGATCGAGCTGACCGTCGACGGCGAAGGCGCCGACGAGCTCCCCGCGGACCGGACCAACCGCTGCGTCCAGGGGATCGAGGCGGCGCTCCGCGAGGTCCGCGGCGAGATGCCGGCCGGCGTCGGCTGGCGGATCGAGATGCACAACGAGATCCCGCTGATGCGCGGCCTCGGATCGTCGGCTGCGGCGACGGTCGCCGGCCTCGTCGCCGGCAACGCCCTGCTCGGCGAGCCGCTCACCCAGGCCGACCTCCTGCGGCTCGCGACGGCCATCGAGGGCCACCCCGACAACGCCACCGCGGCACTCCTCGGCGGGTTCACCGCGTGCGCCCTCATCAACGGAGCCGTGGAGGCGATGCGGTTCGACGCCCCGCGCGACCTCCGGGCGATCCTGTTCATCCCCGATCTGCGACTGGGCACGAAGGAGATGCGGGCGGCCCTGCCGAGGAAGGTCCCCCTCGAGGACGCGGTCGCGAACCTGACGCGGGTGGCGATCGGCGTCGCCGGCCTGGCGACCGGCCGTTACGACCTCCTCCGGGTGCTCACGGTCGACCGTCTCCACGAGCCTTATCGGGCGAACGTCTATCCGCAGCTGCCGCGCCTGGTCGACGCGGCGCGTGGCGCAGGCGCGATCGGCGCGTGCCTGTCCGGCGCCGGCTCGACCGTCCTCGCGTTCTCCGACTCGGTCCGGACCATCACCCGGATCGAGGCCGCGTTCGGGGCCGCCGCGGCGGACACCGACCTGACCGGCCACATCGCCGTCGTCTCGCCGCGCAACCACGGCGCCCAGGTCATCGATCGGGCCTAGAAAGGACCGCCCGCCGCCATCGGCGATGAGGTCCGGGGCGGTCCGGAGCGATTGACGCTCGGCGCAGACTCACGTCGTGGACGACTTCATCCACGCGATCGGGGAAGGGATCAGCGGGCTCGTCGTCGGGTCGCTCTCGTTCATCGGCCAGACCCTCCGCGGGATGGTCGACACACTGAACCAGGCGTTGCCCGGAGGCCTGCTCGCGGCGGTCGTCTTCGTCGCGCTCGTCCTCAGCGCCTGGCAGCTCGCCAAGCGCTAGGTTCGCGGCGACCCGGGTTCGCGGCGACCCAGGCTCGCGGCGACCTCGCCCTCAGCCGCCCGCCTCGCCCTCGGTCTCGTCATCGGCGCGGCGCGGCCCGCCCTGCGCGGGGGGCGCCCAGCTCCGGCCACCGTAGCGCTGCTGGCGGCGCATGAGATCCGTGGTTCGGGCCTGCTCGAAGCGGGCAAGCTCGAGCTCGTGGGCCCGCTCTTCCTCGTCGACGTCGGTATCGGGCTCGACCTCCGCCGCTTCGGGCGTGTCCGGACCCCCTTCTCGGGAACCGCCGAACAGGCGCCGCAGGAAGCCCACGGTCAGCCGCCGGCCACCGGGCTCGGGGTGTGGCCGCGGACGAACGTCAGCGTCTCCGCCCACGCCTGGCTGCTCGCATCCGCGAAGTCGGCCGCCTTCCGATCGAAGAAGCTGTGCGGCGCTCCGTCGTAGCTGACGAAGCGATGCTCGACGCCGGCTCGACTCAGGGCATCGTCGAACTCGGCGATCGATCCGGGCGGGATCGCCTGGTCGGCGGCTCCGAAGAGGCCCAGGATCGGGTTCGTCATGCTTGCGGCGAGGTCGGCCGGGGCGGGGATGTCGCTGCGACCCGCCCCGACCGGGACGCCGTAGAACCCGATCGCACCAGCCAGGTCGAGGCCGAGTGTCGCCGACAGGAAGGCCAGGCGCCCGCCGTAGCAGAAGCCAACGCTGAACAGGGCCTCCACCCGTCGCTCGTCCTGCATGCGGAGATGCCCCGCGGCTGCCCGTATGTCGGCGGAGAGCGCCGCCCACGTCACCTGGTTGACGTGCGGCATGTGCTCGAAGTCGTCGCCTCGGCGACCCAGACCGGCGCTGCGGCCGAAGTAGTCGATCGCGAGCGCGTCCACGCCGTTCTCGGCGAACCGCAGCGCGAGCTCCTCGTAGTACGGGTGCAGGCCGCGGACGTCGGGCAGGATCAGGATCCCGGCACCGCTCGGGTTCGCGGCCCGCGCGCGGAAGGCCCGGAACCGGTTGCCGTCCTCCGCCTCGAGCACGAGCTCGGAGGAGTCGAGGGCGCCGCCCGCAATCGGCGCGATCGGGGGCCGCGAGTCGAGATCGAAGCACATCTGCGGTTCCTCCGGTCCAAGGCTACTGCGCCCCGATCGGGAGCGCCCGAACCGGGCGGTAGAATGCTTCGATGCCTGCCGCGCCGCTCGTCGTCCAGAAGTTCGGGGGCTCGAGCCTCGCCGACGCGGATCGGATCCGACGCGTGGCCAGGCGGATCGCCCGCGAGCGCGCTTCCGGATCGGAACTGGTGGTCGTTGTCTCGGCGATGGGCGACACCACGGACGAGCTGCTTGGCCTCGCGGCCGCGATCACCGACACACCCGACGAGCGCGAGCTCGACATGCTCCTCGCCACCGGCGAGCACCAGAGCGCGACGCTGGTATCGATGGCCCTCCACGCGCTGGGCGTCGCTGCGATCAGCCTGTCCGGGCCACAGGCGGGCATCACCACCGACGGGCGGTACGGCAAGGCCCGGATCGCGTCGATCCAGCCCGACCGCGTCCGGCGCGAGCTCGACGGCGGCAAGGTCGTCATCGTCGCCGGCTTCCAGGGACGAGCCGAAGGCGACGACGCGGCCGGCGCCGACATCACGACGCTCGGTCGCGGCGGCAGCGACACGACCGCGGTCGCGCTGGCGGCGCGGCTCCGCGCGACCCGCTGCCAGATCTTCACCGACGTCCGCGGCATCTACACCGCCGATCCCCGGATCGTCGCCGACGCGCGGCAGCTGCCGGTGATCGGCTACGAGGAAATGCTCGAGCTCGCCGGGCAGGGCGCCCAGGTCATGCAGACGCGAGCCGTCGAGCTTGGCTGGGTCAACGACGTCGTCATCGAGGTCCTGAGCTCGTTCGAGGACGCGCCGGGCACACTGATCAAGGAGGACCCGCTCGTGGAGCAACGCAACAAGGTCCGCGGCCTGGCCCACGATCGGAACGTCGCCAAGGTCACCCTCGTCGAGGTCCCCGATCGGCCGGGCGTCGCCGCGCACGTCTTCGGCCCGCTGGCTGAGGCCGGGATCAACGTCGACATGATCGTCCAGAACATCGGCCATGGCGGCGCGACCGATCTGTCCTTCACGATCCCGCGGGTCGAGCTGGCAAAGGCGAAGCGGATCCTCGAGCCGATCGCCCGCGAGCTCGGCTTCCGCGAGCTCACGACCGACTCGTCTGTCGCCAAGGTCTCGATCGTCGGAGCGGGCATCCAGAACGCTCCCGGCTACGCGGCGCGGATGTTCGGGACCCTCGCCGACGCAGGCGTGAACATCGAGATGATCTCGACCTCGGAGATCCGGATCACGACGATCATTGCCGAGGATGCGCTCGAGACGGCGGTGCGGGCTCTCCACGCGGCCTTCGAGCTCGAACGGCCCGAGACCGCCGTCGCCCAACCGAGCGCCGCGGCCGGCTGACGGCGTGGAGGTCGCGACGTCGTTCCTGTCCCGGCGCAAGCGGTTCGAGCGGGTCGGCTCGACCAACGACGTCGTGCGGGGCTGGCTGGCCGAGGGGACGCCCGAGGTCTGCGTCGCCATCGCCGACGAGCAGACGGCCGGGCGCGGCCGGAGTGGCCGGACCTGGACCGCCCCGCCGGGGGCGGGGTTGCTCCTCTCCCTCGGCTTCCGGCCGACCTGGCTCGCGCCGGACCGGGTCTGGCAGCTCGCCGCCACCGCCTCGCTGGCGATGGCGGAGGCGGCGGAGGAGGTGGCCGATCTGGTCGACCGGTCGATCCGGCTCAAGTGGCCGAACGATCTGGTGGTCGCCGACGGCGCGACGGTTCGCAAGCTCGGCGGCGTCCTTGGCGAGACCGACGGCCTCGGTTCCGACGATCCACGGGTCGTCGTCGGCATCGGCCTGAATGCCGACTGGCCGGCCGTCGACTTTCCGGCCGACCTCGCCCCGGCGATGACGTCGCTGCGGGCCCTGACCGACGATCGTCCGGTCGACATCGGCGCCCTCGTCGACGCCTTCCTGGCCCGGCTCGAGACGCGGATCGACGCGCTCCGCCGCGCCCGCTTCGAGGCCGTCGAATGGTCGGACCGCCAGGTGACGACCGGCCGGCAGGTCGATCTCGTCCGGCCGGACGAGACGGTCGAGCGGGTGGCCGCGCGCGGCGTCGACCCGGCGACAGGAGCCCTGATCGTTGCCGACCAGGGCTCGCCCGACGATGAACGATCGGTGTTCGTCGGAGAAATCCGCAACGTTCGGCTGGCTGGGGTGTAACGCGATGGCCCGCCCGGTGTTGGGAAGGTCGAGCGCCATCTCCGCCTCGGGGACGGCGGCCGGGGAGCCTCGCGCCCGGGTCGCCCACCTCGATCGCGATCGGGCGCTCGTCGAGGAGGCCAGGCGCGACCCGCTCCGGTTCGACGCCCTGTATCGCAGGTACCTGGCGCAGGTGTACAGCTACGCATATCACGAGCTCGGCGACCACCACGAGGCCGAGGACGCGACCGAGCGGACGTTCCTCGAAGCGCTCGCGGCGCTGCCCCGGTTCGAGGAGCGCGCTCGACCCGCGGATGGAGAGGGGGCGTCGACGTTCCGGGTCTGGCTCTTCCAGATCGCCCGGAACACGATCGCGAACCAGCGTCGCGGCCGGAGGCGGCACCCGGTGGCATCGCTCGACGCTGCTGCGACGATCGCCGATCCACTCGATGTCGCCGGTGGAGCGGTCGCCCGCGACGAGGCCGCTGCCGCGTGGCGAGCCGTCGGGCGGCTGCCCGCCGACCGGCGCCAGGCGCTCATCTTGCGCTTCGTCGACGAGATGTCGACCGCGGAGATCGCGGGCGTTCTCGGTCGATCCGAGGGCGCCGTCCGCGTGCTCGTGCACCGGGCGCTGCGGGCCGTCGCTCGCGACCTCGAGTCCGGCAGCGGCGATCGATGAGCTTGCTGGATCGAGACGCCGCATCCGCCGACGCCCTGCTGACCGACCTCTATCTCGACGCCCTGCTCGCCGGAGCCCTGCTCGGTGCCGCTGCCGTGGGCGAGGGACCCGGCTCCATCGACCGTGACCTCGACCCCGCCGCACGGCGGGCGGCCGACCGGCTCCGGCGCGACCTCGCCCGGGTCCACCCGTCGTTCCGGTTCGAAGAACGGCTGGCGACGCGCCTCGCCGAGGCCGCCGTCGCGATGCGCGTCCCGGCCGCAGCCGGGGCCGAGGGCCGCGTCGTGCCGTTCCGCGCCGCCCGGTACCCGCTCGACGAGCCCGACCCATTCGACGACGATCTGCGGGGCCAGACCCGGGATCTGTCGCGGCCGCTCCTGATCGGCGGGGCCCTGACGTCTGCGGCCTTGTCTCTGGCGGGTGCCGCGCTCGTGGCCTGGCGGCGGGGCCGACCGAGCCGGTCCGTCCCGTCGATGGTCCGCGCCGCCCGTGCCGCCCGTGCCGCGCACGCGGCTCGAAGGCTGGTCTGACGTGCCGATCAAGCTGCCGTCGTTCCGCCCGCGCCGCGACGCCTACCCGCCCGACCTGTGGACGAAGTGCCCGTCGTGTGGCGAGATGCTGTTCAACAAGCAGCTCGACAAGGTCCTCCGCGTCTGCCCGTCGTGCGGTCACCATTTCCGGTTGTCGGCCGCCGCCCGGCTGGACCTCGTCCTGGACCACGGCTCCTTCGCCGAGCGCGACGGCGGCCTCGAATCGGAGGACCCGCTCGGCTTCGTCGACCAGAAGGGGTATCCGGACCGCATCGCCGCCGCCCAGCTCGCAACCGGCATGCGCGACGCGGCCGTGTGGGGCACCGGCCTGGTCGATGGCCGGCCGGTCGCGATCTGCGTCATGGACTTCGGGTTCATGGGCGGCTCGATGGGCGCGGTTGTCGGCGAGAAGGTCACCCGCGCCACGGAGCACGCCCTGGCCGAGCGCATCCCGCTCATCGTGGTCTCCGCGTCGGGCGGCGCCCGGATGCAGGAAGGCACGCTCTCCCTGATGCAGCTCGCCAAGACGGTCTCGGCGCTGGAGCGACTCCGTGCCGCCGGGGTCCCCTTCGTGAGCATCCTCACGGACCCCACCACGGGCGGCGTCTTCGCGTCCTACGCCGTCCTCGGCGACGTCAACATCGCCGAGCCAAACGCCCTGATCGGGTTCGCCGGCGCGCGGGTGTCGGCCGGCACGATCGCCCAGGAGCTGCCGCCCGGGTTCCAGCGCTCGGAATTCCTCTACGAGCACGGCTTCCTCGACCTGGTCGTCCACCGCTCCGCGCTCCGGGACGAGGTCGTCGGCCTGCTCCGCTACCTCGTCGCGCGGCCGCAGCCGGTCGTCGAGGTGATCGAGGGCGAGCCCCTGGCGCTGCCCAACTTCCGGCCGTTCTCCTTCCTGACCAACCTCGCCGAACGGGTCCTGCCGCCTGAGTCGGCGCCGGCGGCGCCTCCGAACGGCAACGGCGCCGGGCCTGGGACACCGCCGACGCCCACGCCGTCGACCAGCGGACCGCGCGAGTCCTCGACCTCGCCGCCGGCGGAGGAGGCGCCCCGTGGTTGATCGGATCCTGGGTCGCGGCCGGGACGCGACCGCCGAAGCCGCCGAGGCCGCGGACGCGGTGACGGCGGCGCTGACGGATCCGAAGCAGATCACCTGGGCGCGGGTCCAGCTCGCCCGGAACCTCCGCCGGCCGCGGATCCTCGACCTCGTCGGGGCCATGGCCGAGGAGTTCGTCGAGCTCCACGGCGACCGGCTGTTCGGCGACGACGAGGCGGTCGTCACGGGTCTCGCCCGGATCGGCGATCGACGGGTTGTCGTCGTCGGCCAGCAGAAGGGCGCCGACACCGAGGAGAACATCCGACGAAATTTCGGGATGCCGCACCCCGAAGGCTACCGCAAGGCGATGCGGATCATGGAGCTGGCGGAGCGCTTCGGGCTGCCGATCGTCACGTTCGTCGACGTGCCGGGCGCCCATCCCGGCCCCGAATCCGAGGAACGCGGGATCGCCGAGGCGATCGCCCGCTCGATCGGGCTGATGAGCCGTCTGCGCACGCCGATCGTCGTCGTGATCACCGGTGAAGGCGGATCCGGCGGCGCGCTCGCGATCGCGGTCGGGGACGTCGTCGTCGCCCTCGAGAACGCGGTCTACTCCGTGATCAGCCCTGAAGGTTGCGCCTCGATCCTGTGGCGGACGTCGGACGAGGCCCCGACGGCCGCGCTCGCGATGCGGATGACCGCGCCCGAGCAGCAGGCGCTCGGCGTCATCGACATCGTCGTTCCAGAGCCCGGCGCAGGCGCCCACACGGACCATGCCGAGACGGCGCGGCGGCTGAAGGCCGTGATCGTGGAGCAGCTCGACGCGCTTGCCCGGGTGTCGCTCGACGATCTCGTCGAGGCGCGCTACCGTCGCTTCCGCGGCTTCGGCGCGTTCCGCGAGGTCGACGCCACTCCGCCTCCGCCGCCCGAGCGGCCGGGACTCGCCGATCGCCTTCGGAACCTGCTCGATCCGGGCCGCTGGTCCGGCATTTCGTCGATTCCCGCCGGTCGCGCCGACCGCGAGCCGCCGGCCCGTGACGAGGTCTGAGCCGCATGCCAGCTGACCGCCGCCCGCCCGCTCAGCGTCCAGGCCGGGCGACGGAGCGGTCCGCGGCCGAACGAGCCGCCGATCACGCCGCCATCGACCGGCTCGCCGACGAGCTCGTTCCGGCGCTCATCGCGAAGCTGTCCGCGTCAGGGCTCGGCGAGATCGAGGTCGGCGAGGGTCCCTGGAAGGTCCGCGTCCGGCGTCCCGCAGACGCCGCCGCGCAGCGCAATCGGCGATCCACCGATCGCGCCTCTCGCGCCCAGCCGGGCCACGCCGGGCATGGCCATCCGCCCGGCGGCTTCGAGGGCCACCGCACCGCCCGCGAGACGCGGCCCGTCGCAGGCGCCGGCACCGCACAGGCCTCGTCGAACGGCAGCGGCCCGGCCGGCGGGACGGGCGCGGCCCCGGCGGGCACGGGCGGCCGCCCCGCCGCCGTCGACCCGGATGCCCATCGGGCCCTCGCCACCTCGCCCGCGGTTGGGATCTTCCAGCCGCGGCCGGAGGCGAAGACCGGGACCCGCGTCCGGTCGGGAGACCGGCTCGGGGCGGTCGACGTGCTGGGCGTGCCCCAGGAGGTCGTGGCGCCGGCCGACGGGATCGTCGGGGCCAGCCTCGTCGAGCCCGGCCAGGCGGTCGAGTACGGACAGGAGCTGATCGTCATCGAGCTCGCCACGGCCCGCGCGGCCGAGCGCGCCGGCGAGGCGAGCGAGGCCTGATGTTCCGCAAGATCCTCATCGCCAACCGCGGCGAGATCGCCCTCCGCATCCTGCGGGCGTGCCGGACGCTCGGGATCGAGGCCGTCGTCGCCTACAGCGAGGCCGATCGCGAGTCGCTGCCCGTCCAGCTGGCCGACGAGGCGATCTGCATCGGGCCGGCCGACGCACGGCGGAGCTACCTGAGCGCGCCGGCGGTGATCAGCGCCGCGATCGTGACCGGCTGTGACGCGATCCATCCCGGCTACGGCTTCCTGTCCGAGGACGAGGGCTTTGCCGAAGTCGTCCGGGCTCACGACCTGACGTTCATCGGGCCGCCGGCCAACGTCCTCGACCGGTTCTCGAACAAGGAATCGACGCGGCGGCTCCTCGGCTCGCTCGGCCTGCCGACGATCCCGGGGTCGAATGGCATCCTCCGCGACGACGCCCACGCGCTCGAGGAGGGCGAGCGGGTCGGCTACCCGCTCCTGATCAAGCCGGCGGCCGGTGGCGGCGGCAAGGGGATGCGGATGGTCCGGACGCCCCGTGAGCTCGAGGCCTCGCTCAACGTCTGCCGCTCCGAGGCCCGTTCCGCGTTCGGCGACGACTCGCTGTACCTCGAGCGCTGGCTGGACGAGACGCGCCACGTCGAAGTCCAGGTCGCGGTCGACCGCTATGGCCGCGGCATCCACCTCGGTGAGCGCGACTGCAGCGTCCAGCGGCGGCACCAGAAGATCCTCGAGGAGGGCCCGACACCGGCCCTGTCGCCCGAGGCTCGCAACGACCTGTGCACGCGGGCGGTCAGGGCGGTCGTGTCGGCCGGCTACGAGAACGTCGGCACCCTCGAGTTCCTGGTCGACCGCGATGGCAGCTTCTACTTCATCGAGATCAACTGCCGGATCCAGGTCGAGCACCCGGTGACCGAGATGCTGACGGGGATCGACCTCGTCGCGACCCAGATCCGGATCGCCGCCGGCGAGCCACTCGGCTACAGCCAGGCCGACGTCGTGACCCGCGGCCACGCGATCGAGTTCCGGATCAACGCCGAGGACCCCGCGCGCGAGTTCCGGCCCGCCGCGGGTGTGGTCGAGCGATACCTCGCGCCGGGCGGCCCGGGCGTCCGGATGGACTCGCACCTGTTCGCCGGCTACGAGGTCCCGCCGTTCTACGACTCGCTCCTCGGCAAGTTGATCGTCTGGGCGCCGAACCGCCAGGCAGCGATCGAGCGCAGCCAGGTCGCGCTCGGCGAGCTGATCGTCGACGGCCTCGTGACGAACGTTCCGATCCACCAGGCCCTGCTCGCGAGCGAGGCGTTCCTGGAGGGACGGATGACCACGAACCTGCTCGACCGGGTGGGCTCC
>VBFG01000218.1 GCA_005882635.1 Chloroflexota bacterium
TCGTCGAACGGCCGGCTCCGCTCGGGACCGCGGCTGAACGGGACGATGCAGTACGTGCACGTCTTGTCGCAGCCGTAGACGATCGGCAGCCACGCGCTGATCGCGGACTCGCGGGCGACGGCGTGGCCGGCCACCGCGGCGGCCCGCGTCCCCGGCAGGTGGTCGGCCGCCCCGACGGTGGTCCGGCCGACGATCGTCGTGGCGGCGCTCGGCGTTCGAGCCAGTCCGATCGCGCCCTGGGCGGACGCCAGGCCCAGCCGGTCGACGAGCTCGGGCTCCTCGTCGGGCCGGAGAAAGAGGTCGACCGCCGGGAACCGCCGCCGCAGCCCCGCGCGATGCGGCTCGCGGACGGCACATCCGGTCAGCACGACGCGCATCCCCGGATTGGCGGCCTTCAGGCGCTGGAGATGACCCTGCCGGCCGATCACCTTCTGCTCGGCCGCCTCGCGGATCGCACAGGTGTTGATCACGACGAGGTCGGCCATCTCCATCGACGGCGCCTCGGCGCAGCCCGCGGCCAGCAGCCGCCCGGCCATCTCCTCCGAGTCGCTGCGGTTCATCTGGCAACCGAGCGTCCAGACGTGGAAGCTCGGCAGGGCCGGTGTCTCGGGCCGGTACTCCGCCAGCCGCGGATCGGCGACGTCCGGTGGTGACGCCGGCGCGGCCGGCGACGGCGCGCCGAGATCGACGACCGGCAGCGCGCGATTCGACGGACGAGTCAGCGTCATCGTCCCGGCATGGTACGCGAGCGAGCGTCGGCGACCGCCTGGCGGACCGCCGTCGCCGCCGAGTCCGGGACGCGCAGCGCGGCGTGCGCCTCGGCGTAGGTCGTGGTGTCGCCGTGGTAGTCGGACCCGCCGGTCGCGATCAGGCCGAGCTCGTGGGCGACGGCGCCGACCGCTTCGACCGTCTCCGGTGCGAACGAGACGTAGAAGACCTCGAGCCCGGCGAGGCCGATGTCGACCAGCTCGAGCAGGAGCGGGACCTGATCGGGTGCCTCGGAGAAATGGGCGAGGACCGGCACGCCGCCGGCGCCGCGGATCGCGTCGATGGCCTCGCGTGGACCCATCCCCTCCCGCGGGACGTAGGCGGGCCCGCCCCAGCCGATCAGCCGCCTGAACGCGTCCTCGACGCTCGTCGCGTGGCCGGCCGCGGTCAGCGCCCGCCCGATCGTCGGCCGGCCGAGCGCGTCGTCGCGCGTCCGGTCGAGCGCCGCCAGCTGGGCGTCGATGCCCAAGCCGATTTCGCGCAGCCGCTCCAGCGTGCGATCGAAGCGGACGCGACGGGCCGAACGCTGGCGGGACAGGGCGCCCTCGAACACCTCATCGTCCGGGTCCATCCCGAAGCCAAGGATGTGGAGCTCGCCCTCGGACAGCGGAATGCGTTGATCTCCACGCCGGGGATGAGCTCGACCCCGGCCGGTAGCCCTCCCCCGTCGACGACCTCGCGATACCCGCCGAGGGTGTCGTGATCGGTGATCGCCAGCGTCCGGATGCCGCAGTCGACCGCGGCCCGAACGAGGTGCTCGGGCTCGAGGACGCCGTCCGACCGCAGCGTGTGGGCGTGGAGATCGACGGTCGACGTGCCCGCGCCGTCGGTGCCCTCGGCGATGGCGGTTGTTCGCGCGGCATGCCGGCCGGGCCGCCGCGGCGCGGTCGCCACGCTAGACCTCGACGAGTCGGGCAATCCGTTCGATCGCGAGCGCTCGACCAGTCGCCGGGTCGATGTCGATCTGGGCGGCGTTGAAGACGACCGGGCCATCGCCGACCTCGAACCGCGTCGGGAGGGCGTTGATGAAGCGCGGCAGGACGGTCTTCGGATCGAAGCCGATGACGCTCCAGATCGGCCCGGTCATCCCGAGATCCGTCTGGTAGGCCGTCCCGCCCGGGAGGATCCGCTCGTCGCCGGTCACGACGTGGGTATGCGTGCCCACCACGACGCTGACCCGCCCATCCAGGTACAGCCCGAACGCGTTCTTCTCGGACGTCAGCTCGCAGTGGAAGTCGACGAGGCGGACGGGCGGCAGCGGCTCCGAGGACTCGTCCAGCAGCGCGTCGGCGTCGGTGAACGGGTTCTCGATCTGCTGCATGTACGTCCGGCCCTGGAAGTTGATGACCGCAAGATCCGTCCCGTCGAGTGCCTGGTAGACGCCCCAGCCGCGGCCGGGGACGCCCTGCGTCCCGTAGTTGAGCGGGCGCAGGACCCGATCGGTCGTCTCCAGGTAGGCGTAGATCTCGCGCTTGTCCCAGATGTGGTTGCCCGAGGTGATCACGTCGATGCCGGCGGCGAGGAGCGACTGGGCCGTCGACGCCGTGAGGCCCATCCCGCCGGCGACGTTCTCGCCGTTGGCGGTGACGAAGTCGATGCCGCGCTCGTCGCGGAGGGCTGGCACGAGCTGCTCCGCGGCAACCCTGCCCGGCTTCCCGATGAGATCACCGATCATCAGCACCCGGACCGCCCCCGCCGGCCGCGGCGCGTCACCGTTCGGCGGATTGCCCGGCCGCGTCAGGCCGATGGCTCCGCCGGCGGGCTCGGAGGTGGGGCCGGCCACGCCGGACTACTTCGCGTACTCGACCGCGCGCGTCTCGCGGATGACCGTGACCTTGATCTGGCCCGGGTAGGTCAGCTGCTCCTCGATCTTGCGGACGATGTCGCGGGCGAGCCGGCCGGCGGTCAGGTCATCGATCTCCTCTGGCCGGACGAGGATCCGGACCTCGCGGCCGGCCTGGACGGCGAACGAGCGCTCGACGCCCTGGAAGCTGTCGGCGATCGCCTGGAGGTCCTCGAGCCGCTTGACGTAGGCGTCCATCGACTCCCCCCGGGCGCCGGGCCGCGACGCGCTGATCGCATCGGCGATCTGGACGATCGGTGCCTCGAGGCAGGTGTACTCGACCTCCTGGTGATGCGCGGCGATGCCGTTCACCACCTTCGGCGAGAGGTTGTTCCGCTGCGCGATCTGGCCGCCGATCGCGGCGTGCGGACCTTCGACTTCGTGGTCGACGGCCTTGCCGATGTCATGGAGGAGCCCGCCGGTCTTGGCAATCTGGACGTCGGCCCCGACCTCGGCCGCGATGACCGCGGCCAGCCGCGACGTCTCGACGACGTGGTTGAGGACGTTCTGGCCGTAGCTCGTCCGGTACTTCAGCCGCCCGAGCAGCTTGATCAGCTCCGGCGGCAGGCCCGGCACCCCCGCCTCGTACGCGGCGGTCTCGCCTGCCTGGCGGATGATCAGGTCGACCTCCGCGCGGGCCTTCGTCACGACCT
>VBFG01000007.1 GCA_005882635.1 Chloroflexota bacterium
GATCAGCGCCCTCGCCGTCAAGCGCCAGGCCGGCCGAACCGTCCGCTGGCGCGGCTCGCCCGACACCGAGCGCGCCGCTGAGAGCCCCGGCGCCGCCGAGGGCCCGGGCGCCGCCGAGAGCCCCGACGGCGGGGCCGGCCGTGGCTGACGCCTCCGAGGAGGCCGTCGCGCTCGCCCGCCTGTACGACGTCGACCTGATCGAGGATCCCGGCGACCTCGACCTGTACCTGGCCCTCGCTCGCCGGACCGGAGGCCCCATCCTCGAGCTCGGGACGGGGACCGGGCGGCTGGCCGTCCCGCTCGCTCTCACCGGCTTCGAGGTGACCGCAGTCGATCTCGATCCGGCGATGCTCGAGCGGGCCGAGCGGTTCCTGGCGGCCGTCGGTCCGGACGCGGCGGCCCGGCTGGAGTTCGTTCCGGCGGATCTGCTCGACGTCGAGCTCGCGTCGGCCGGGACCTTCCGCCTCGGGTTCATCGCCCTGAACACGCTGTTCCTCCTCGGCACGCGCGACCGTCAACGGAGGGCGATCCGGACTCTCGCCGCCCACCTCGCGCCCGGCGGGATCGCGGTCGTCGATGTCTGGCTGCCGGACACCGACGACCTGGCCAGGTTCGACGGCAGGCTGATCCTCGAGTACGAGCGGCCGGACCCCGACACCGGCCACCAGGTCACCAAGGTCGCGGCGGCCCGGCACGATCCGGCGATGGCCGTCGTCGACCTGACCTCGATCTACGACGAGGGCCCGCCGGGGGAGCCGCCCGTCCGCTGGATCCGCCGCGATGCCCTGCGCCTGGTCGGCGCCGACGAGCTGCGGGCGATGGCCGAGGACGCCGGCCTGGAGGTCGAGCAGCTCGCCGGCAGCTACGACCTCGATCCGCTCGGGCCCGGCAGCGAACGGGCGATCCTCATCGCCCGGAAGACATGACCGGCGGCGGGACTTCCTGGTCAACAGGCGGCGCCGATCGGCTTGGTACACTCGGCCGCGATGGCTTCCGCTGATCAAACGCGCCTCCTCCTCGTCGAGGACGTCCCCCAGGTGGCGCAGTACATCCGTGGCCTGCTCAATGCCCAGAGCTCCGTCAAGCTCCTCGACGTCCTGAGCGACGGCAGCAAGGTCCTGCCGCAGGTCCAGCAGCTCCGGCCCGACATCGTCCTCGTCGACGCGCTGCTCCAGGGTCGGGTCAAGGGCCTGCCCCTCGCCGAGCAGATCGCGACCTCTGGCTACGGCGTCCCGGTGATCGTCCTGACCGTCCCCCAGAACCCGGTCGGCGTCGACCCATCGCGCGGCATCCACGGCGTCCTCGCGATGCCGTTCTCCGGGTTCGACCTGATGACCCGGATCACCCAGGTCAAGAAGGACTTCGCCGCGCTGACCTCCACGGGCTCGTCACGGGTCTACTCCGTGTTCGCCCCGAAAGGCGGCGTCGGCAAGACGACGATCGCGTTCAACCTCGCCGTTGCCCTCGGTCAGGCCGAGCAGCGAACCGTTCTGATCGACGGCAGCCTCCAGTTCGGCGATCTCCGATCACTGCTCAAGGTCCCGGTGGACGCGCCATCGATCCTCGACCTGCCGACCGACCGCGTCTCGGAGTCCGATCTCGCCGACGTCCTGTGGCGGGACCCATCCGGGATCGACATCCTCCTCGCGCCGCCGCGGGTCGAGATGGCCGAGATGATCACGACGCGCGACGTCGACAAGATCGTGTCCCTCCTGCGCCGGGTGTACGGATCGATCGTCATCGACATGTCGTCGGCCCTGAACGACATCAACCTCGCGTTCCTCGACCTGTCGGACACGATCGTCGAGATCGTGACCTACGACTCGACGACGATCCACAACACGATGGCCGTCGCCGATGCGTTCCGGATGATCGGCTACCCGGCCTCCAAGGTCCGCTACCTCGTGAACCGCGCCGATTCCGCCGGCGGCATCGACCCCGGCGACCTCGAGCGGGCGCTCGGCCGGGTGCCCGAGCACCGCGTCGTCAGCGACGGGATGCTGGTCGTCCAGTCCAACAATGAGGGCGTCCCGTTCGTCCTCGCCAACCCCGCCGCGCCCATCAGCCAGGACCTCCACCGGGTCGCCGGCGAGCTCCTCGCCGCGGGCGGGATCGCACGACCGGCGGTCGCGGCCGGTCGTCGCTAGCGAGACCGTGGCAGACGGGCGGCCGATCGGGGTCTTCGACTCGGGGGTCGGCGGGCTCACCGTCCTTCGCGAGATCCTCCGTCGGACACCGGGCGAATCGACGATCTATCTCGGCGACAACCTCCGTGCGCCGTACGGGACCCGTCCGGATGAGGAGGTTCGGGCGTTCTCGATCGAGGCCCTCGACGAGCTGGCCGCGCGCGATGTCAAGGCGATCGTCGTCGCCTGCAACACGTCGACGGCCGTCGCCCTCGGCGACTTCCGACGGCGGTACGACCTGCCCATCCTCGGCGTGGTCCGACCGGGTGCCGTGACGGCCGCCCTGACGACCCGCAATCGGCGGGTCGGGGTCATCGCCACGCCGGCGACGGTGCGTTCGCATGCCTACTTCAACGCGATCAAGGACGAGAACCCGGCGGTCGAGGTCTACGAGCACGCCACGCCGGCGTTCGTGCCCCTGGTCGAGGCCGGCAGGCTGACCGGTCCGGAGGTCGAGCGCGAGGTGGCCGACTCGCTGGCGCCGCTCCTCGGCGAACGCGACGCGGCCGGCGACTTCGTCTTCCCGCTGCCGGCATCGGCCCGGATCGACACACTCCTTCTCGGCTGCACACACTACCCGCTGCTCCGGGCGGTCATCGCGTCGGTCGCCGGCGACGGGGTCGCGATCGTCGATTCGGCGACGGCGACCGCGTCGGCCCTGGTCGAGCTCCTCGCGATCAACGGGCTCGAGGCGCCGCTGGGCGCCGACGCGACAGCGGGCACGACGGCCGACGGACGCGGGGCCGAGCCGCCGACCCACGTCCAGCTGACGACCGGCGACGTCGACACCTTCCGGGCGGTCGCGGAGCGGATCTTCGGCGAGGCGTTTTCCGACGTCGCGTCGGTCGAGGTTGCGGCGGTGCCGTCGTGACGACGAGCCGCGGCCGGCGGGGCGCCTCGAGTCGCTCCGCCTGGCGCGACGATCGCGTCTGGCAGGCGGGCTTCCTCGTTGGCTCGGCAATCGGCGCCGCCGCGACCGTCCTGGGCCGGCGCGCCGAGCGGGCGGCCCGGCGCGGCCTCGTCGACTGGGCCGGCGCCGAACGGGTCGCCGTCGACCGGCTGAAGACGGTCCCGGGCTCGTTGTCCGCCGCGGAGCTGCGGGCGACCGAGCCGCTCTACGCCGCCGCGATGGAGCGGATCGTGCCGCGCCTGTCCGAGGCGCTCGGAACGGCGCTCCCGGGCGTCGTCGAGCGGTCGGCGGTCGTCGACCGGGCCGGCTGGGTCCACGCCAACATCGCGACCTTCGCCCAGCTGATCGGCCAGCTCGAGGCGGAGCTCCTCGACCAGGTGATGCCGACCGGCGGCGGGCTGGCCAAAGCGACGATGGCCCTGGCCAACCGCTGGGTCACGACCCGCCAGCTCGGCTTCCTCCTCGGCTACATGGGCTCGAAGGTCCTCGGCCAGTACGACCTCGCCCTGCTGAGCGCCGAGGCGACGCCGGGCAAGCTCCTGTTCGTCGAGGAGAACGTCCGCCAGACCGCCGCGATCCTCGACGTCCCGCTCGAGCCGTTCCGGACGTGGATCGCCCTCCACGAGACGACGCACGCCTTCGAGTTCGAGGCGCATCCCTGGCTCCGGCCGTACCTCGCGGAGCGCCTGGAGCGCCAGCTCCGATTGTTCGGCCGCGAGGCGAGCAGCCTCGGGCGGGAAGCGTTGCGCAGCCTCGGCCGGGCGATCCGCGGCGACAACGACGGGGCCGAGCACTGGATCGAGCGCCTGATGACCTCCGAGCAGCGAACATTGTTCCGGGAGATGCAGGCGGTGATGAGCCTGCTCGAGGGGTTCAGCGACTACGTGATGGACGAGGTCGGGCGCGATCTCGTCCCGGGCGTCGAGCGGATCAGCGCGAAATTCCACGAGCGACGCCACGCGCGTCGGTCGCCGTTCGAGCGGGCGATCATGCGGCTGACCGGCATGGACGTGAAGCTCGAGCAGTACCGCAAGGGCGAGCAGTTCGTCGCGGCGATCGCCGCCGGCGGCGGACCCGCCGCGCTGAACCTCCTCTGGTCGGGGCCTGAGGCCCTTCCGCGCCCGGCCGAGATCGACGATCCCGGAGCGTGGCTTCGCCGGCTCGGCCTCCGTGACGACAGGCCGGCGTGACGTCCGACACGCCCCGCCGGACGGCCGGCCCGGGCTCCGGTCCCGGTGGCGCCCCGACCGCGATCGCCCTGTCACCCATCCTCTCGGCGCGGTACCGCGCCGAGGATCTCGAGCGGATCCGGGCGGCGGCGCCGGGCGCCCGCATCGTGGCCCTGTCCCGGGAAGGCCTGACCGACGAGCCCGTCGACGACGTCGAGGTGCTGCTGCGAGGCTGGCTGTCGTCCGACGCGTTCGACCGGCTGCTCGCCCGGGCTCCGCGGCTGAACTGGGTCCATTCCGCGTCGGCCGGCGTCGAGCGGGCCCTGACGCCGGCGGCCCGCGGACGCGGCCTCGTGATCACGAACGCGCGCGGGGTGTTCTCGCGGCCGATCGCCGAGTACGTCCTGATGATGATCCTCGCGGTCAGCCGTCGGCTGCCCGGCCTGCTCGAGCTCCAGCGGGAGCGGACGTGGCAGCCCCTCGAGGGCGTCGAGCTGCGCGACGTGACGGTCGGGATCGTCGGGCTCGGCTCGATCGGGCGGGCGGTCGGGGCGCTGGCCACCGCGTTCGGCTGCCGGGTCGTCGCGGTCCGCCGCCGGGCCGAGGCGGGGTCGGCGCCACCGACCGACGAGGAGTCGCGGTCGTTCGGGGAGGTGATGCTCGACCGCGTCGGCGGTCCGGAGCTGTTGCCGGAGCTCCTCCGCGAATCGGACTACGTGGTCCTCGCGGCGCCGCTGACGCCCGAGACCCAGAACATGATCGACGCCGCGGCGCTCGGGTCGATGAAGGCGGGGGCGTGGCTGGTCAACGTCGCCCGCGGCGGCCTGGTCGACGAGCGGGCGCTGCTCAGCGCCCTCCGCGACGGACGGATCGGCGGAGCGGTCCTCGACACCTTCCGGGACGAGCCGCTGCCGCCGTCGTCGCCGTTCTACGACCTGCCGAACGTCATCGTCACTCCGCACACGTCGTGGTCGAGCGGTCGCGTCCTCGACCGGAGCGTGGAGCTGTTCTGCGACAATCTCCGCCGCTACGCGGCCGGCGAGCCGCTGCTGAACGTCGTCGACCCGACCGCCGGGTACTGAGCGGCGGCCCCCGACCGGTAGGATCGCTCGATGCAGATCGCGATCGTCGGGCTGGCCGGCTCCGGCAAGACGACCGTCTTCAACACGCTGACACGCGGCCATGCCGAGACCGGTGGCTTCGGCGGGATGGAGCTCCACGTCGGCGTCGTCAAGGTGCCGGACGAGCGGCTCGAGCGCCTCGCCGAGATCTTCAAGCCGAAGAAGATCGTCCAGGCCGACGTGACCTACGTTGACCTCCCGGCGCCTCCGCCATCGACCGAGGGCCACGTCGGCACCGAGGACCTTCCGGCGGAGCACCTCGCCCGGCTGCGCGACTCCGAGGCGCTGCTCCATGTCGTCCGCGCGTTCGAGGACGCCGCCCATCCGCATCCGGAGGGCTCGGTGAACCCGGTCCGAGACATCGACCGGCTCGACACCGAATTCATCCTCGCCGACCTCGCCCTCGTCGACCGCCGGCTCGAGCGGCTCAAGACGAGCGGCCGGCACGGCACGCCGGCCGAGCGGGAATCCAATGAGCGCGAGGAGGCGATCCTCGTCCGGCTGCAGACGGCGTTGGAAGCGGGATCACCGATCCGCGACGTCGAGCTGGAGCCGGAGGACGAGAAGGCAATCCGCGGCTTCCGGTTCCTGACCCAGAAGCCGGTGCTGATCCTCCTCAACGTCGGCGAGCGCGATCTGGAGAACGCTCCCGATCGCGTCGCCGAGATCGCCCGCGGCTACGACCACCACAACGCCTTGGTGGATGCCCTGTCGGCCCGGATCGAGATGGAGCTCGGCGAGCTCGAGCCGGGCGAGGCCGGGGTGTTCATGCACGAGCTCGGGATCGAGGAGTCGGGTCTCGACCGGGTGATCGCCCTGAGCTATCGGCTCCTCGGGCTGATCTCGTTCCTGACGGCCGGGCCGGACGAGGTCCGGGCATGGCCGATCCGCGACGGGTCGAGTGCCGTCGACGCGGCCGGCGTGATCCACACCGACCTGGCGAAGGGCTTCATTCGCGCCGAGACCGTCGCCTACGACGAGCTGCTCGCGCTCGGCTCGATGGCCGAGGCGAAGAAGGCCGGGAAGCTCCGTTCCGAGGGCAAGACCTACCGCGTCCGCGATGGCGACGTGGTCGAGATCCTGTTCAGCCGATAGGAGTTGGGAGCAGCCAACGCGGTTCCTCCCGTGAACCGCCCGGCGACTCGGAATTCGAATGAGATCGACTCCGAGTCCGCACGATCGAACGTCCTGCGCGGCGGATCCGGCGCGGTTGAGGCCGAACCAACTCGGAATCCGAGTTGCCGGACGCGTGAGGCCCCGCGGGCAGGCTCAGTTCGGACGGGTCGGGCCGGCCTCGGGGTCGAACTCCGCGACGATCGCCCGGAAGTCGGCGCCGCGTTCGTCGTCTCCGCCGATGTCGGTGAGGAAGTTCTCGCTGTCTTCCGTCGACACGTTCGCCGCGGCCGTCAGCCGCTCGTCGGAGATGAAGACGAAGCCGTGATCGCGTTCGAGCTCCACGGCGATCGCCTCGATCAGCGTATCGTCCTCGTAGGAGTCCTGGATCCGACGCCGGATCGCCTGGACGAGCTCGAAGAACTCATCGGGATCCATCTCGTCGTCTCGGGCGAGGAGGACGTCCGAGAAGATGTCCTCGTCGCCCTCGTGGAGTTCGTAGAAGTACACGCCGGCTCCGGTCGGGAAGGGTTGGGATGGACGGTCATTGTCGCACGCGCCCTCCGCGCCCGATCTCGACGGCCGGCCAGGGATGATCGACGCGCGATCCACGCCGACCGTCATCGTGGTCGGCGCGGCGTCGCGGGACCTGGTCGAGGACGACTCGCGCGGCTGGCGGCTGGGCGGCGGCGTCTCGTACAGCGCACTGACGACCGCGCGCCTGGGCCTCCCGACAGGGGCGATCATCGGGGTCGATCGAGCCGCCGCCTCGGCGGCCGAGATCGACCTCCTCCGCGAGGCCGGCGTCGACGTCCACCTCGTTGCGCTCGACCATGGCCCGGTCTTCGTCAATCTCGAGCGGCCGGCCGGCCGGCTCCAGCTGTGCGAGGAGCGCTCCGATCCGGTGCCGATTGACGCGGTCCCGGCCGCGTGGCGCGAGGCGCCCGGCTGGATCCTCGCGCCGGTGGCGGCCGAGCTGCCGGCGGCCTGGGCGGACGTGCCGTCGTCGGAGGCGCTGGTCGCGCTCGGCTGGCAGGGCCTGCTGCGCGACCTCGTCCCGGGTGAGCCGACCCACCACCTCGCCCCGCACCCCGACCGCATCGTCCGCCGGGCCGATCTCGTCGGTCTGTCTCGCGACGACGTCGAGCGCGACACGGAGCTCGCCGACCTCTACGCGCTGCTCCGACCCGGCGCTTCGCTGGCGGTCACCCACGGCGACCAGGGCGGGCTCGTCGTCCACGGCTCGCGCGGTCCAGCCGCCGCCGACCTCGAGCTGCGCCACTACCCGGCGATCCGCAGCCACGGCGCGATCGACCCGACCGGCGCCGGCGACGTCTTCCTGGCCGCGCTCGCGGCAGCGCGCATTCAGCCGAGGCTCGTCGGCGGCCGGATCGGCCAGGGCTTCGACCTCCTGCTCGCGGCCGCGGCCGCATCGCTCGTCCTGGAGGGCCCAGGGATGCTGGGCGTGCCGACGCGAGAGGCCGTGCGCGAGCGGATGGCGGACGCTCGCCGCCGGCTCGTGACCACCAGCCCGCATTCGCGAAGCTGACGGCCGGGAGACCCCGAATCTCAGCCCCCCGGGATCTCCTCGAGACGCACCGGTCGATGCTCGTGGAGGGAGCGCGTGGCCGCCTCCGCGATGCGCAGCGCCTGGACGCCGTCGCGGGCGGTGCACGGGCTCGGCTCCGCGCCGGCGGCGACGCGCACGAACGCGACGAGCTCGGCGGCGTAGGCCGCCCCGAACCGGTCGAGGAAGTTCGGCCACGCCGGACCGGCCGGTGGCGGGACGCCCGGCTCGACGGAGCGGATGGGCATCCGCGGCCCGAGCCCGACGCTGACCGAGTCGCGCGACCCGAAGAGCTCGGTCCGGATGTCGTAGCCGAGCGGATCGTGGCGCGCAACGGTCAGGGTGCCGACCGCGCCGTCGTCCATCCGCAGGGTCACCGCCGCCGTGTCGACGTCGCCGTACTCGGCGAAGACCGGGAAGGCGCGGATGCTACCCGTCGCATAGACCTCGTCCACCTCATGGCCGGTCAGCCAGCGGATGATGTCGAAGTCGTGGATGCTGAAGTCCCGGAACAGCCCGCCCGACACGGGGATGTAGGCCGCCGGCGGCGGCTCCGGATCGTGACCGTTGAGCGCGAAGCCGTACAAGGTGCCCAGCTCACCCGACGCCAACAGGCGGCGGGCCTCGGCATAGCCCGCGTCGAAGCGGCGCTGGAAGCCGAGCTGGAACGGGATCCCGGCATCCTCGACCGCGCGGGCGACGTCGATCGAGGTCGCGAGATCCTGGGCCAGCGGCTTCTCGCAGAACGTGGCCAGCCCGCGCGCGGCCGCGGTCCGGACCAGCTCGGCGTGGGCGTCGGTGGCCGCGGCGACGACGACGGCATCGGCGCCGTCGAACGCGGCGGCTGGCGATGGCGCGGCGATGGACCGCGTCTCGGCGGCGACCTCGGCCGCGCGGGCGGTGTCGGGATCGGCGACGACCAGCTCGACGCCTTCCAGGCCGGCCAGCAGCCGGGCATGGAGCCGGCCGATCCGCCCGGTCCCGAAGAGGGAGACCCTCACGTCAGCGCGCCCGAGACGCGGCGGAGACGCGGCGGAGCGCGGCGGCAAGCACCCGCCGGCCGATCGCCGCGCTCTCGGCGGGCGGCGGCCAGCCGCTGTCCTGCTCGACCATCAGCCAGCCGGCATAGCGTCGCTCGGCAAGGACGGCGAGGATCGCATCGAGGTCGAGGACGCCGGCACCGAGCTCCGTGAAGAGCCGGCTTCGGACGCCGGCGCCGAACCCACCGACCGTACCGGCACGCAGCCCGGCAAGCACCTCGCGGTCGACGTCCTTCAGGTGGACATGCGTCACACGCTCGCCGTACCGGCGAAGGGCCTCGACGGGGTCGCCCCCACCCACCGTGTGGTGGCCGACGTCGAGGCAGAAGGCAAGAGCGTCCGCGCCGATGGAGGCGGCCAGCCGCTCGACCTCACCGGGCGTCTCCACATACGTCCCGGCGTGGGGGTGGAACGCGATCCGGGCACCGGCCGCCCGGGTCTCGTCGGAGATCGTCTCGAGGAGCTCGATCGTCCGGGCCCACCCGGCGTCGGTGAGCCGGGGCGTGCCCGGATCGTCCGCCCGGCCGGCGGACGCGTCGCGGTCCGGCGAGCCGTCGAACGCGACGCACAGGACCTCGCCGCCGCCGGCGACGAGGAGACGGAGGCGTGCTCGCACGTCCGCCAGTGCCTCCGGGGTCGGCCCGTCGATCGACGCCGGGATCGAGGCGTAGACCTCGGCCAGCCGGAGATCGCGGGCGGCGAGGACGCCGCGCAGCGCGTCGCCCTCCGGGAAGCCGAGGCCGAGCTGGCAGCCGTCGTAGCCGGTGCGGGCGATGTCGTCGAGGATCGTCTCGGCGCTCGCACCGAGGCGGAGCTCCGGCATGTCGACGTTGTTCCAGAGGATCGGCACCATCCCGGTTCGGGCCGCGGCGAGCGGCCCGTCGACCGCAAGCGCGCGGCGGAGGCGAGCGCCCTGCTCGACGATGGCGGGTGGCGGCGACGCGACCGTCAACGGTGCTGCTCCTCGGCGTCGAAGGGGTCTGGGCCGACACCCGACATGATCGCACCGGCGCCCTCGCGTTGATGCGACAGCGAGCGCGGCGGGAACCGTTCGGTGGCCCGCCGCCGGGCTGCGCGGTAAGGTTGCGATGATGCATCCGGAACCGTCGGGTGCGACGGAAGGGCAGGGTCAGACGATGACGCAGGTCGCCGAACCGGGCAGCGCCCGGGCAGGGGCGAACGGGCACGAGACGGGGGCGATCGGGGCGGTCCACCACTGGATCGGCGGACGGATCGTCGAGGGCGCATCGGGCCGGCGCGGGCCGGTCTACGACCCGGCGACGGGGCGGATCGCACGTGAGGTCGATTTCGCGAACGACGACGAGGTCGGCGCGGCGGTCGCAGCGGCCACGGCGGCGTTCCCCGCGTGGCGGTCGACCTCGCTGTCGAAGCGAACGGAGATCCTGTTCCGGGTCCGGAACCTCGTCGAGACCCATCGGAAGGAGATCGCCGGCCACCTGACGGCGGAGCACGGCAAGGTCCCGTCGGATGCGCTGGGTGAGGTCGCCCGCGGGATCGAGAACCTGGAGTTCGCGTGTGGCATCCCGAACCTGCTGAAGGGCGGGTTCACGGAGCAGGCATCGACCGGCGTCGACGTCTTCCAGATCCGCCAGCCAATCGGCGTCGTCGCCGGGATCACGCCCTTCAACTTCCCGGCGATGGTCCCGATGTGGATGTTCGCGAACGCGATCGCCTGCGGGAACACGTTCGTCCTGAAACCATCCGAGAAGGACCCGTCGGCGTCGATGCTGATCGCCGAGCTCCTCCACGACGCCGGGGTTCCCGATGGCGTCTTCAACGTGGTTCACGGCGACAAGGTCGCGGTCGACGCGATCCTGACCCATCCGGACATCGCCGCGATCTCGTTCGTCGGCTCGACGCCGATCGCGCGCTACATCTATGAGACCGGGACGAAGAACGGCAAGCGCGTCCAGGCGCTCGGCGGGGCGAAGAACCACATGATCGTCCTGCCCGACGCCGACATCGACATGGCGGCCGACGCCGCCGTGTCGGCCGGCTATGGCTCGGCCGGCGAGCGGTGCATGGCGATCGCCACCGTGGTCGCCGTCGGGGCGGTGGCCGATCCACTCGTCGAGGCGATCAAGGCGCGGCTGCCGAAGATCAAGGTCGGGCCCGGCTCCGATCCGGACGCCGAGATGGGCCCCCTCGTCACGAAGCAGCATCGCGACAAGGTCGCGTCGTACCTCGATTCCGGCCCCGCCCAGGGCGCCACCGTCGTCACCGACGGCCGCGAGCACCCCCTCTACGACGAGTCCGAGGGTGGCTTCTTCCTCGGCCTCTCGCTCATCGACAACGTCACGACCGACATGGACGCCTACAAGGACGAGATCTTCGGGCCGGTCCTGACGGTGATGCGCGTCGACACGTACGAGGAAGCCGTCCATCTCGTGAACGACAACCCGTACGGCAACGGGACCGCGATCTTCACCCGCGACGGCGGCGCCGCGCGGCAGTTCCAGTTCGAGGCGAAGGCCGGCATGGTCGGGATCAACGTCCCGATCCCGGTGCCGGTCGCCTATTACAGCTTCGGCGGCTGGAAGGCGTCCCTGTTCGGCGACCTCCACATGTACGGTCCCGAGGGGATCCAGTTCTATACGCGGGCCAAGATCGTGACCCAGCGCTGGCCCGACCCCGGCACCTCCAAGGTCGACCTCGGGTTCCCGCGGACGCGCTGATGGTCGAGTCCCTCTCCGGCGTCAACGGCCAGGTCTTCATCGCGAGCGCCGCTCGGACGCCGATCGGCAAGTTCGGCGGCGCGCTGTCCGAGACGCCGGCGACGGCGCTCGGCGGTGTCGCGATCCGGGCCGCGGTGGAACGCTCGGGCCTACCGGGTGGAACTCCGATCGACGAGGTCCTGATGGGCCAGGTGCTCCAGGCCGGCGTCGGGCAGGCCCCCGCTCGACAGGCCGCGCTCGCCGGCGGGCTCGCCGACACGACGTCGGCGACGACGATCAACCGCGTCTGCGGCTCGGGACTGAAGGCGATCATGCTCGCGGCGGCGGAGATCCGGGCCGGTGACGCCGACATCGCGGTCGCCGGCGGGATGGAGAACATGAACCTCGCGCCGTACCTCCTGCCGAAGGCGCGGTTCGGGTACCGGCTCGGGAACGGCACGCTCGTGGACGCGACCGTCCACGACGGCCTGTGGTGCGCGTTCGAGGACTGCCACATGGGCACCCACGCCGAGCGAGTCGCGATCAAGGACGCCGTGAGTCGCGACGACCAGGACGCGTTCGCGCTGGCGTCCCATCAACGAGCGATCGCGGCGATCGACGAGCGCCGGTTCGCCGACGAGATCGCTCCGGTGACGGTCCGCGATCCGAAGGGCCGCGAGACGCTCGTCGACGTCGATGAGGGACCACGCCGCGACACGACGGCCGAGGCGCTCGCCCGGCTCAAGCCGGTCTTCGAGCTGCCGACCGGCGAGGACCGCGGCGCCGCGACGACCGGAACCGTCACGGCCGGCAACGCCCCGGGCATCACCGATGGCGCCGCGGCGACGGTCGTGGTCAGTGAGCGGGCGGTCGAGCGATACGGGCTAACGCCGCTCGCCCGGATCGTCGGGTACGCCCAGGCCGAGGTGGCGCCGAAGTGGCTGTTCCTCGCCCCGGTCCAGGGCGTCCATCGGCTCCTCGACCGGATCGAGCTGCCCATCGAGGCGTTCGACCTGATCGAGATCAACGAGGCCTTCGCGGCGCAGACCCTCGCCGATGGCCGGGAGCTCGGCTTCGACTGGGACAAGGTCAACGTCAACGGCGGAGCGATCGCCCTCGGCCATCCGATCGGCGCGTCGGGCGCGCGGATCGTCGCGACCCTCCTCCACGAGCTGCGGCGCCGCGACGGCCGCTACGGGCTGGCGACGCTGTGCCTCGGCGGTGGCGGTTCCGTGGCGATGGCCGTCGAGCGCGTCGCCGCGGCCGCCTGACGCGGACGACATGAGCCTCGCCCAGCTGCCCGCGCCGCCGCTCGCCGACACGCCCCTGGGGCGGACCATCGCGACGACCGCGACGGACATCTGGAACGACTCCTGCGCGCTCGACGAGCTGGAGTACGCGATCTCGTTCGGCGCGGTGGGCGCGACCGCGAATCCGACGATCGTCACCGACGTCTGGAAGAACGAGCCGGCATTGTGGCGCGGCCGGGTCCGCGAGCTGGCCAACGAGCGGCGAACCGCGAGCGAGGCCGATCTCGCCTGGGCGATCGTCGACGAGATGTCGGTCCGCGCGGCGCCCCTGCTGATGCCCGCGTTCGAGGCCCACGGCGGCCGACAAGGCCGGCTGTCGACCCAGACCGACCCGACTCTCCATCGGTCCGCCGAGGCGATGCTGTCGCATGGCCTCCACTTCGTCGGGCTGGCCCCGAACATCATCGTGAAGTTCCCCGCGACCTCGGCCGGTCTCGACGCGATGGAAGAGGCCAGCGCCCGGGGCGTCAGCGTCAACACCACGGTCTGCTTCTCGGTGGCGCAGGCGGTCGCGGCGGCGGAGGCGATCGATCGCGGCATCCGGCGGCGCGAGGCCGCCGGCGAATCGACCGAGGCGATGGGTCCGGTCGTCACGATCATGATGGGCCGCGTCGAGGACTGGCTCCGGGTCCAGACCGAGCGGGACGGAATCGTCGCCGATCCAGCCGCCCTGCCGTGGTCCGGAATCGCGGTCTTCAAGCGGGCCTACGGGATGTTCCGCGAGCGCGGCTTCCGAGCGCGGCTCCTCGGGGCGGCGATCCGGCACCACTACCACTGGTCGGAGCTGATCGGCGGCGACGTCGTCATCACGCTCCCGTCGACGTGGCAGAAGCGGTTCAACGCGTCGTCGGTCGAGGTCCGGCCGCGGATGGACGATCCGGTCGATCCGGCGATCGTCGCCGAGCTCAGCAGCCACTACCCGGATTTCGTCCGCGCGTATGAGCCGGACGGCCTGACCCGCCCCGAGTTCGACGCCTTCCCGCCGACCGCCCGGACACTCCGAGCGTTCATCGCCTCGTACCACGACCTCCTCCACCAGGTCACCGACGCGATGATCCCGAACCCGGACGTCCGCGCCGGGTCCTGACGACGCCCACCCCGCCTGATCGCCGGCGGAGACGCTCGACCCGTCCGGCGAGCGCTCGCTCCGCGATCGGGTCGCCCATGCCGAGCCGGCGTCGTCGCTCAGCGAGGGCGGCCGCCGTTCTCGCTGCCTCGACGGCGCCGGGCAGGTCGCCGAGCCGATGCTCACGCAGCTTGGCGATCTCGACCCAGGCGTGGACGGCCATGGCTCCGCCTCCGGCCGTGAGGTCCCGCCACGTGGCGACCGCCTCCTCGTTGCGGCCCATCCGCCGCAGGAGCCGGGCGCGTTCGATCGCGACACGCTCGCCCGTCCACGGCGAGTCGAGCCGGCCCTCGACGAGGCGTGTCCACGTCGGAGGCCGCCGCGTCCCGCCGACGTCGGCGACGCGATGTGGATGCCACCACGGGCGGCGCGGGTCGTCGCCGCCGGGCCCGTCGTCGGATGGCACGGCCGCGACGGCAGGTACGGGGGTCGACGGCGTCGCCAGCGCGGCGTCGAGGCAGGCCAGCGCGGTGTCGAGCCGCCGATCGCGGGCGAAGGCGCGGGCGAGCCCGGCCAGATCCCCGCGAGGCAGGCGCCGGCGTGCCACCGGATCCGCGTAGTCGGCGTCGATCCGACCGAGGAGGCGAGCCAGCGAGCGGACGTCCTCGCGGTTGTGGCGGACGACGTCGACGAGCGGCCCCGCCGACGCCCCACGCAGGAAGTCGAGGAAGCGTCCGGGGATCTGCCAGCCGTCGACGTCGCCGTGCCGGACCGTCCCGAGGATCTCGGTTTCGACCGTGCGCAGCCGGGCGTCGGTCATCCGGTGCCGCAGCACCCGCCGGACGAACGGCAGCAGGTCCAGGTGGCCGGCGAGCGATGGGGCAGCGGACCGCATCATCCGGTATCGCGCCACGAGCAGGGGCCAGTCGAAGCCGCGGCCGTTGTACGTCACGAGCCAGGCCGCGGCCGGGATGTGGGCCGCGACGCGACCGAGGAGACCGGGCTCCGCAGGATGGTCCGGCAGGAGCAGCTGGACCTGGCGGAACCGGTCGTCCTCCCACCACCCGAGGCCGATGAGGAAGGCCACGGTGCCCGACGCCGTCGCCAGACCGGTCGTCTCGGTGTCGAGGCAGACGAGCGGCACGTCCGGCGGGGGGAGCCCGGGCAACCCGGCGAGGCGCTCCCGGTCGAGGGGCAGGATGACGGTCGCCGGCTCGCAGCGGACGACCGGCCCGGCCGGGTCGAGGAGCAGCTCGCCGTCGACGGCGTCGGCGAGGCGACGCCCGAGCTCGATCGACCCGCGGCCGACCCCGCCGTCGCCCCGATCGCCGGCCTCGCGACCGGCCGCCGCGAGCGTCGCCCGGTAGTTCGCGAGCCGGCGCTCGAGGGTCGCGCCGCTCATGCCGCGGGGCCCGCGACCAGGTCGTCGGCCGCTCCGACGGACAGCCGATCAAGGAGCCGGAGCGCCAGCGCCCGGGCGTCGATCTCGGGCTCGAGCCGCGGCCCGGTGCAGGCCGGGCAGCCACGATCGCAATCACACGACCGGATCAGGTCGGCGGCCGCGGCGATGAGCTCGTCGTGCCGCTCCCACAGTCGAGGGCTGAGCCCGATCCCGCCCGGGACGGCCTCGTACAGGTAGATCGTCGGCGCCTCGTGGTGGGGCGACCGGACCTGGGTCACCAGACCGAGGTCCCGCGGATCGACCATGAGGAGGACGGCGGCGACGGTCTGGATCGCCCGCCCGGCTCCCATCAGCGCGACGTCGAGCTCGTTCCGTCGCCACCCGGTGGCCGCGTTCTCCGCCGTCAGCCAGTACGCCGTCGTCTGGAGCTCCAGCTCGGGCAGGTCGATCGGACCCCAGCCGACGTTCTCGTCCGTCGCGAACTTCAGCTTCTTGAACAGTGTGACGAGGCTCGCGACCATCACCTCGCCGTGGACCCGCCGCCCGCCGGGCGCGGGCGACTCGCCGAACACGTCGAGCGGCTTCAGGGTCACCGCCCGATTGGCGTACGTGTAGTGGTCGGCGTCGATCCGGTGGACGTACGCCTTCCGCTCGCCCCACTCGAGCCGGTCGACGTAGTACTGGACCGACTCGTGCATGTAGATCGCCCGCTCGTGGACGAGGACCTGCGCCGAGAACAGATCGACCTCGCCGAGGACCCTGGGCCGGTCCGGCGTGGTGTCGATGATCACGACGTTCTCCGGCGCGGCACTCCGGAGCGAGACCTCGGACGCCGGGAAGTTCTCGGAGCTCCAGTACCAGCGCCCGTCGTCGGCCTGGCGGATGTGGCCGGATTCCGCAACGAACGCGAGCAGCTCGTCGACGGGCGCCGGTCCGAAGACCTCGCCGGGCTCGAACGGCAGCTCGAACGTCGCGCACCGGAGGTGGGCGATCAGGACGTGGAGGTTGTCCGGGTCCAGCCGGGCCTCCTCCGACCGACCGTCGAGCAGGAAGTCCGGGTGGTGGACGACGTACCGATCAACGGGGGCGCCGGACGCCACCAGGACGGCGACGGACGTCTCGCCGCGTCGGCCGGCGCGACCGATCTGCTGCCACGTGGCGGCGACAGAGCCGGGATAGCCGGCGAGGATCGAGACGTCGAGCCGCCCGATGTCGACTCCGAGCTCCAGGGCGTTCGTCGCGACGACCCCGAGGATCTCGCCCTCACGGAGTCCACGCTCGATGGACCGCCGCTCGAGCGGCAGGTAACCGCCGCGGTAGCCACGAACGCGCGACCGCGGACCGAGGTCCTGGCGGAGCGCCTCGCGCAGCGTCGACAGCATGATCTCGACGGCGGTCCGGCTCCGTCCGAACACGACCGTCTGGCGACCCGCTCGAAGGAACGGCAGCGCCCAGCGATGGGCGACCATCATCGACGAGCCTCGGGCGCCCGTCGCCCGATCGGCGAGCGGCGGTTCGACGAGCAGGACGTGGCGCTCGCCACTCGGCGCGCCGTTCTGGTCGACCAGCACGGTCGACCGACCCGTCAGGGTCGTCGCGAGCTCCGCCGGGTTCGCGATCGTCGCCGAGCAGCACACGATCACCGGACGGCTGCCGTAGTACGCGCACAGCCGCAGCAGACGCCGGATCACGTTCGCGACGTGGCTGCCGAAGACGCCGCGGTACGTATGCAGCTCGTCGATGACGATGACCCGGAGCTGCTCGAACAGCTGGAACCACTTCGTGTGGTGGGGGAGGATCGCCGAGTGGAGCATGTCCGGGTTCGTCACGACGACCTGGCCGGCGCCGCGGATGGCCGACCGAATCGGGGCCGGGGTGTCGCCGTCATAGGTCGCCGCGGAGATCGCGAGGCCGGCTGCCCGCGAGAGCTCGCTGAGCTCGGCGACCTGATCCTGGCCGAGCGCCTTGGTCGGGAAGAGGAAGAGGGCGCGAGCGGCCGGGTCGTCGGCGATCGCCTGGAGGACCGGCAGCGTGTAGCACAGCGTCTTGCCCGACGCGGTCGGCGTGACGACGACCACGTCGTTGCCCGCCCGGACCGCCTCGATCGCGTCGGCCTGGTGGCTGTACAGCCGGTCGATGCCGCGCGCCGCCAGGCCGGCCCGGATCCTCGGATCGAGCCAGTCCGGATGATCGCGCCACGAGGCCTGTCGCGCGGGAATGACGGCGTGGTGGGTGACGCCACCGGCGAGCGACGGCTCCTCGAGGATCCGTCCGAGGACGACCTCGGTCGGTGCCGGCGCGTAGGTTCGCATGGGCAACCTCGAAATCGAACGGGTGTGCGATTTGGGGAGTCTAGCAGGACGATGCGCCGTGCTCGTGACAGGTTGCCTGTCACGGGCGGCCCGAGTTGACACGTCAGCTGCGGGCAGCTACGCTCCGCCGAACCGTGGACGACCCGAGCGCGCCCCCGCCCCGCCGGACCCGCCGCGCCGATCCCGGTTCACCCTCCGATCCGGACGATCCGGCGACCGCCGACGCGGACGCCGCCACCGGCCGACCCGACCGCCTCGACCTCGCCGGCTTCCCGATCGTCGGGATCACGCGGCGCCGGGTGGGCTGGGCATTCGCTGGCTTCGCGGCCATCTGGATCGTGGTGGTCTTCGCGCGGCAGGTCGGCGACGCCCAGGCCGCCGCGAACCGGGCGGTCCAGCTCGCCGCCGACAACGGGGCCCTCGCGGCCGAGGTCGACGCGCTGCAGCGGGAGACCGACATGATCGTCCAGCCCCAGTACGTCGGGCTCGAGGCCCGCGGCTACCGGTTCGGCAACGCCAGGGAGATCCCGTTCACGCTCGACCCGTCGGTCCCGGCCCCGGTCGACGGAGCTCCGGGATCGGCGTCCGTCCGCCTCGGCGCAGCGGTCGACCGCGAGACGCCGCTCGAATCATGGCTCTCCATCCTGTTCGGTCCGAGCGACTGATCGGCTGATCGACCGGCGGTCCGGTCGTCGTATGCTTCCCGCCAGGGATCGCCCGACCGGGCGAGGGGGAGGAGGCAACGGGGCGGATGATCGCCATCCCGATCGACGACCTGGTGTTCGTCGTCTGCACGCTGGTCGGCGGCGGGCTGCTGCTCGTCACCGTCGTCGTCGACGACATCCTCGGTGGAATTCTCGACGCGCTCCATCTCGGCTTCGACATCGGCGGCGTGTCGCTCATGCCGCTCCTGCTCGGGTTCGTGTCGATGTTCGGCGTCGGCGGACTGTTCGCGACGCAGGTCCTCGGCGTCCACGGATCGCAGGCGGGGCTCATCGGCGCGGTCGGCGGGGCGATCGGCTTCGCGATCGTCTACGTGATGTTCACCGCTCTCCGACGATCCGAAGGCGCGAATCCGTTCTCGACCTCGACCCTGGTCGGCCGACAGGCGTCCGTCGCGGTCGGCATCCCGGCCGGCCGGTTCGGGAGCGTCCTCATCAAGGCCGAGGGCCAGACCCACGAGTTCAGTGCGACGTCCTCGGTCGACATCCCCGCCGGGAGCGCGGTCACCGTGATCGGCACCGCCGGGACCGGCCTGCTCGTCGAGCCGCTGGCGGCCAGGTCGGCCGCGGCCGGAACTGGAGGGACCACGGGTGTTTGACTTCCTGCGGATCGACGGTGGCGTCCTCGTCATCTTCGTCGCGATCATCATCGTCGCCCTGCTGTTCGCCTACCTCGGCAGCCGCTACAAAGTCGCCGGCGCGAACGAGGCGCTGATCCGCTCCGGTCGGGCGACGCCGCTCGGCGGCGGCGAGGCGGGCCTCAAGGTCGTCCGCGGCCAGGGCATCGTCGTCCTGCCGCTGTTCCACAAGATCGGCAAGCTCAAGCTGACCGCCCGGCAGATCAACGTCGCCCTCGCCGACGCCGTCTCCCGCCAGGGCATCAAGGTCGCCGTCCAGGGCGTCGCGACGTTCAAGATCGGCGCCGACGACGAGTCGATCCGGAACGCCGCCGAACGGTTCCTCGAGGCCCAGGAGGAGCAGGTCGATTCGATCGTCAAGAACGTGCTGGAGGGCTCCCTCCGGTCCATCGTCGGCACGCTCACGATCGAGGAGCTGAACCTCGACCGGCAGAAGTTCCAGCAGGCCGTCCAGGACGCCGCCAAGGGCGACCTCGCGACGTCCGGGCTCCAGATCGATTCGTTCACGATCCAGGCGATCCGTGACGAGTCGGGCTACATGGAGCTCATCGGCCAGCAGGAGACGGCGCGTCGCGAGCGGGATGCCCGGATGGCGAAGGCGACGGCCGACCAGGAGGCTGCCGTCCGCGAGGCCGAGGCCAGCCAGATCAAGATCAACGCCGAGCGGGACGTGTCGCTTCGCCGGGCCGAGACCGAGACGCAGATCGCGGCGGCCGAGGCGCGCGCCGCGCAATCGGGTCCGCTCGCGGAGGCGGAGGCGACCCAGGAGGTCGTTCGGAAGCAGACGGAGCTCGCTCAGCTCGAGGCGGCCCGGAAGCAGCAGGAGCTCGTCGCGTCGACCGTCCGTCCGGCGGAAGCCGAGGCGGACGCCGCGGTCAAACGAGCCGAGGGCGAGAAGCTCGCCCGGATCGCCGCAGCCCAGGCCGACGCCGAGCGGGTCAAGCTCGCGGGCCAGGCAGAGGCGGCGGTCAACGTGACGAAGGGCGAGGCGAACGCCAGGGTCGTCCTCGTGAACGCGCAGTCGGCGGCCGAGAAGACGAAGCTCGAAGGCGGCGCCGAGGCGGGCATCGTCTTCACCAAGGGCGAGGCCGAGGCAAAGGCCCTGGCCCTCCGCGCCGAGGCCTACCGCCAGTTCAACGAGGCCGCGATCATCCAGACCGTCCTGTCGATGCTGCCCGAGATCGTCCGGGCCGCCGCCGAGCCGATGGCCGCGATCGACTCGTTGACCGTCCTCTCCACCGACGGCGCATCCGACGTCGTCAAGAACGCGACACGGACGGTCACGGAGGCGGGCGCCGTCGTGAAGGGCCTGACGGGCCTCGACGTGCCGTCGTTGATCAGCGGAGCGATTCGCGGCGGCGGGGCCCGCGGCGGCGACGGTGGCGAAGGCGGCACGGGTGGCCGGGGCGGCGGCGAGGGTGGCACGGGTCGACGCCGGTCGCCGCGTCCCTCCGCACCGGCTCCCGCACGTGCGCCTGCCGGCGCAACCGCCGGCGCAGGCGCGGCCGTCGGAGGGGCTGCCGCCGACGTAGCGACGGCCGCGCGGGACGTCTCAGGAGCCGCGCGCGAAACGAGCGCGCTGAGCAAGGAGGCTGCCGCGGCCGCCCGCAGCGGTGCCCGCGAGGCGGAGGAGGCCGCCGCTCAGGCGGCAGCGGACGCGTCAGCTGCGGTCGCGGCCGGCGAGGCGGCGACCCGCGAGGCGATGGCCCGGGTCGAGGCCCAGATCACGGGCACCAGCCAGCGCGTCGAGGAGGCGGTGCGCGGCGCGCCGGCGGCGGCCGGCGTCACCCGCGACACGACGGTCAACGTCGCCGCCCAGCGGCTGGCTCGCGATCTGGCTGCGATCCCGGGGATCGAGCGGTTCGGAACGCTCCGTCTCGGCGACCTCGATCGGTCCGGCCCGCTGCCGCTCCGCACGATGTGGCGGCTCGCCCGGCACGAGCTGGCGGATCGCTACGGCCAGATGACGATCGGCGAGATCGTCGATCGCTTCGCCGGTCGCGGCGGTGGGGCCCCGCCCTCCGCGTGACCTGACGGCCCAGGTGACAGGGGTGCATCGGCCTCCAGGGGTGCATCGGCCCCCGGACTGGTCGCCGGTGCGCGCCGGCCCCCCAGGCGGAAGCGCGCACCGGCGATGACGGTCAGGCGAGGCTCGACTCGCCGACAGGAGATGCGAGAGGCGAGCGGTAGCGGGCGATGGCGGTTCCGGCCGGCCGGTCGAGGCGGATCGGCGCTGCGCTCGACTCGGCATCCGGCGCGATCGACTCGGGCGCCATCGGTCGGGCGAAGTAGTAGCCCTGGCCGAACGTGCAGCCCAGATCCCGCATCCGGGCCGCCTGCTCGGCATCCTCGATGCCCTCGGCGACGGTCTCGATGCGGAGCGAGTCGCTCATCGCCACGATGGCGCCCGCGAGGGCCGCCGACTTCGCGTCGTGGCCCGGCGTCTGGACGAACTCGCCGGCGATCTTGAGGGTGTCGACCGGGAACTGGCGGAGATGGCTCAGCGAGAAGTAGCCCGTTCCGAAGTCGTCGATGGCCACGTGGACACCGAGCCGGCGGAGCGATTCGAGGGTGTCGATCGTCGTCGGCGTCGCCTTGAGCAGCGCCGTCTCGGTGATCTCGAGTCGGAGCCGCTGCGGATCGAGCTGGGCGCTGGCGAGCGTCGACGCGACGGACTCGACGAAGTCGACCTGCTGGATCTCGCGGGCCGAGATGTTGACGCAGATGAAGAGCGGCTCGGCGGAGATGTCGGGAGACCACGCGCTCGCCTGGCGGCACGCCTCGCGGAGGACCCACCGGCCGATCGGCAGGATGGCGCCGTTCTCCTCGGCGATCTCGATGAAGTCACCGGGCGCCACGACGCCGCGGTCGGGGTGGTCCCAGCGGATGAGCGCCTCGACGCCGGCCATCGTGCCGGTCGCCAGCGACACGATCGGCTGGTAGACGACCCGCAGCTGGCCGAGCTCGACGGCGGTCTGGAGCTGCGCGCCGAGCTCGTGTCGCTCGCGGATGGCGGCATGCATCCCCGGATCGAACATCGCGAACCCGGCCTTGCCGTTTGCCTTCGCCATGTACATCGCGACGTCGGCGTTGCGGACGAGGTCGGCCGCCGACTCGGATCCGTCGATTGCGCTGGCGATGCCGATGCTCGCCGTCACCGACACGTGATGGCCGTCGATGACGTACGGCTCGCGGAGCTCGCGGACGAGGCGCTCCGCCATGGCCGTGGCGCGCTTGAGATCGGGCCGGTCGTCGGTCAGGATCGCGAACTCGTCGCCACCGAGACGAGCGACCAGGTCGCCCTCGCGGACCGAGCCCGAGATCCGCTCGATGACGGCGACGAGGAGCGCGTCGCCCGCGGCATGGCCGAGCGTGTCGTTCACGATCTTGAAGTCGTCGAGGTCGATGAAGAGGACCGCGCTGACGTCGCTCCGTCGCTCGACGGTGGTCGAGGGCGCAGCGAGGACCCGCTCGAGGCTCATCTGGAACATCCGCCGGTTGGCGGCGCCTGTCAGGGAGTCGCGCTCGGCGAGGTCCTGGACGCTCCGCAAGAGCACAGCGTTGCGGAGGTTGAGGGCGGCGATCGCGCCGAGCTGGCCGAGGATCGAGGCGAGCCGCCGCGAGATGCCGGAGACGACGCGGCCGCCGGTCTCGACGACGATGGCTCCGACGGGTTCGCCGTCCGCGATCATCGGTGAGACGAGGACCTTCCGGGCGTCAGGGAGCGCCCCGCTGAGCATCGGGTTCGATTCCGGATCGAGTCGGCCGAAGGCGAGCGGCTCGCGGCGCTGCCAGGCCAGGCGGACGACCGCGTCGGGGTCGGACGCAAGCGTCGGGACGACGGCCGCTCCATTGGCGGCGAGGACGATCGCCCGGCCGTCGCTGGCGCCGAGGACGACACCCCGACTGAAGCCGAACCGCTCGATCACACCATCGAGGACGATCCGCGCCTGGCGGACCGGATCCGCGACGTCGTCCAGCTGCGCTCCGAGCTCGACGAGCGCCTCGAGATCGGAACGGCGGAGCCGCAGCTCCCGCTCGTTGAGCGCGGAGAAGGCCGAGGTCGCGAGAGCGAACAGCCAGAACGACGTGACGTTGAGCACCGGCATCCGCTCGAACTCGATGCCCTGGCCCGGGATGACGTCGACCGGCGGGACGAGCTGGGCTGCCTGGGCGTAGAGCACGACGAACAGCAGGAGTGAATGCCACAGCGCGACCTTGAGCCCGGTCCGGTACGAGGCGAGAAGCGAGACGCCGACCAGGTGGAGGAACACCAGGAAGCGAAGCGAGCTCTGGGCCCCGCCCGTCGCGTACATCGCCCAGGCCAGGTAGACGCCGTCCGTCAGGAGCATCAGGCTGAGGACGACGAAGCCTCGGCGGCCTGACGCCCTCCGGAGCCACTCGCCGCCGGCGGATGCCGCGACGTAGGCGACGCTCCCGGCGATCATCGTCAGGAGGGGAATCCCGAGGAGCTCGGGGCGGACAGCCGCCCACGTCACGACCATCGCCGCGATCGACACGCGGAGCAGGAGGAGCTGGAGCATCCGCTCGCTGAGGGCGGCGAACTCGGTGCCCTCCTGGCTCCGCAGGCGGGCTCGGACCGTGGTCATCGGTTTACCTCGTCGGCGAAGGGCAGGAACGTGTCCGACCGCGTCAGCGGGGCAGACCGGAGCTTCGGGTCGCGGCCGTCGAGACGCGACTGGACGATCAGAAAGAGCAGGACCGCGATCATCAGGATCAGCGGGAAGCCGAAGGTCGTGGCGACCGCGACGGCTGCGGCGGGCTGGACGGTCGGCCCGATCTGATCCGCCACCGAGCGGACGAAGGTCCCGAAGAATTCGACGGGCCCGCCCGCCGGCCGGACGACGGCAGGAACGACCGGGTCGGTGGTCACCACCTTGACGGCGGACGAACCATCCGAGCCGTCGGCACTGCTCGAACCGGATGTCGATCCGTCCGAGCCGATCGTGCCGCCACCCGCCGTGGGACCGACGGAGATGGAGCCCGAACCATCGTTCGGGCCGCCGTCGGGCCGAGGCCCGCCTGCGCCGTCGTCGCCCGGCGCCGCTGACGAGGACGGTTCCGGCTCCGCGCTGGGCGCGGTCGACGGCTCGTCGGTGGCGGATGGCGTTGGGCTGGCGACCGGCGCAGGCGTGGGCGTCGGCGTGGGATCCGGCGTTGGTGTTGGATCCGGCGTTGCCGTTGGATCCGGCGTCGGGATGGGATCCGGAGTCGGAGTCGGCGTGGGCGTCGGCGTGGGCGTCGGGGTCGGCGTCGGGGTCGTCGTGGGGGTGGGGGTGGGCGTCGGGGTCGACGTGGGATCAGGCGTCGGCGTCGGCGTGGGGGTCGGGGTCGGCGTCGGCGTCGGAGCCGGCGTGGGGGTCGGGGTCGGATCCGGCGTGGGGGTCGGGGTCGGGGTGGACGTGGGATCAGGCGTCGGCGTCGGCGTCGGGGTCGGCGTCGGGGTGGGCGTGGGCGCGGGAGAGGCGGTCGGCGTCGGGGTCGGCGTCGGCGTTGGAGTCGGGGTCGGGGTCGGCGTCGGATCCGGCGTGGCGCGGCGTCGGCGTCGGCGTCGGCGTGGGCGTCGGGGTCGGGGTCGGCGTCGGATCCGGCGTGGCGGTCGGCGTCGGCGTTGGAGTCGGCGTGGGCGTCGGCGAGGCCGTCCCGATGGTGCGATGGATCATGTCGGAGTTGTCGTTCAGCTCCGGATCGCCGAGCTGCTCGGTGTCGCACGTCCACGGCGAGCCCGCGACGATCGCGCAGATGAGGTCCTCGCCCGCGTTCGTCGCGACGTAGCTCCCGGAGCACCCCCCGGACGTGCCGGTGTCGCACGCGAAGTCGGGGCTGTTGCCGTTCCCGCCGGGGTCGTTGGCGCTGCCGGCGAGGAAGTAGAAGCGGATCGTGTGTGCGGTCAGGACCGGCTGCCCGAGGCCGTCGACGATGACCGCATCGAGGGTGACCGTGCCGCCCGGCGCGGTCGTTCCGTCTTCCGGTGACACATCGAGGAGGACGTTCGCTGCGGCGACCGCCGGGGCCGGAGCCGCGAGCGGGACGGAGACCGAGGCTGCGAGCAGGAGACCGGACAGCGCCAGGACGCCGATCGTCCGGCGGCGGAGCGCTCGCGTCGAGCGGCCCACGGTCACCTCCCTCGCTGGTGTGCACAGTCCGGCCGGCGCAGAGCCCGTGCCCCCGTCGGTCGCGACGCCCGATCCCGAGATCGAGCGGACGAACCGTATGGGCCAACCGGACTTCGGGGCAGTGAGGAAGTAGTACCCGGGTCCCAGTCGCTGCGGGGAACCGGTGCGCCCGGGCCACGGTGCGCGGCTGCACGTCCCGCTCGGTGGGGGGCCCAGAGGTCCTGGTGGAGGGCGGGTCGGGGGTCCTCGTGGGTGGTTCGCGGAGGTCGGGCCGGAGTCTGCTATCGACGACACGAGGCGCCCGAGGGACGATGCGCAGGGCGGTTCGCCGCTGCGCCGAACGTCCCGACCCCGTATCGTCTGCCCCCGGAACCGACAGAGGAGCCTTGACCGCGTGACCGAACGCACCGGACCGATCGCCACCCACGAGGAAGCTCGGGGCGACGACGGCACGGCCTCGCCGAAGGACGGCCATCAGCGGCCCTGGATCCGCGCCGACGGCCAGGCCAAGGCGACCGGCCAGGCCCGCTACACGGCGGACCTTGCGTTCCCCGGTCTCGTCCACGCGCGCCTGCTGCTAGCCGGTCGGGCGCACGCCCGGATCCGCCACCTCGACACGGCCCGTGCCCGCGCCGTGCCCGGCGTCCTCGCCGTCCTCACGGCGGCCGACGTGCCGGCCGGCCGCTACGGCTCGTTCGACTTCATCCTCGATCGCACGCTCTTCGCGACCGACGTCGTCCGCTTCGAGGGCGAGGTCGTGGCGGCCGTAGCCGCCCTCACCCCGGAGATCGCGACCGCGGCGATCGGAGCGATCGAGGTGGACTACGAGGACCTGCCCGCGATCCTCGACGTCGAAGCCGCGCTCGAGCCCGGCTCGCCCCTCGTCCACGAGGCGATCGCCGACTACGGCCACGATCCGAACATCGAGCCGCAGGGCAACCTGGCCAGCCGCTCGACGATCGTCAAGGGCGATGCGGCGACCGCCATGGCTGCGGCGCCGATCGTCGTCCGGGAACGCTACGTCGCGGACATGGCCCACCCGGTCCCGATCGAGCCGCACAGCGTGACGGCCGACTGGTCGGGAGATCGGGTGACGATCTGGTCGAGCACCCAGGTCCCGTTCTACGCCCGAACCAAGACCGCCGAGGTCCTCGGGATCCCCGAGCACCGCGTCCGCGTCGTCGTCAGCCACCTGGGAGGCGGGTTCGGGGGCAAATGCGACTTTCATTTCGAGGCGCACGTCGCCGCGCTCGCCCGCGCCTGCCGGCGGCCGGTCCGCCTCGTCCTGACGCGGCGCGAGGAGTTCATCGCGCCCGACAAGGTGACCCACGCGATGATCGTCGACGTCGCGACCGGCGTGGCTGAGGACGGCACGATCCTCGCCCGGACGGCCCGGATCGTCCTCGACTCCGGCGCCTATGCGAGCGACACGCCGGTCCTCGGGCAGATCGCGGCGATGATGGTGGCCGGGCCCTATCGGATCCCGGACGTCGAGATCGAGGCGCTCACGGTCTACACGAACCGGACGCCGTCGGGCTCGGTCCGCGCGCCGACGGGACCCCAGAGCTGCTGGGCCGTCGAACAGCATCACGACGTCGTCGCGGCCCGGGTCGGGCTCGACCCGGTCGAGTTCCGCCGGCGGAACCTCGTCCGCGACGGCGACGAGGGTCCGACCCGACAGAAGCACGAGGGCGACGGCGCGATCCAGACGCTCGAGCTCGCGGTCGAGCGGGCTCGCGCGGGTGGTCCCCTCGGCCCGAACGAGGCGATCGGCGTCGCGTCCGGCTGGTGGTTCAGCGCGCCGGGACCGTCGGGTGCATTCGTCCGCCTGGAGTCCGACGGCAGCGGACGGATCGTCACCGGCGCCCAGGAGAACGGCACCGGCGCGGTGATGGGGCTGGCGATCCTCGCCGCCGAGGAGCTCGGCATGCAGCCCGAGCAGTTCGCGATCACCTATCAGGACACCGACGTCGGGCCATACGACGGCGGCAGCTCGGGCAGCCAGACGACCTTTAACAACGGGCGGGCCGTCGTCGAGGCCGCCCGCGACGTCCGACGGCAGCTCCTGGAGCTCGCCGCGTCGACGCTCGAGGCCAACGTGGACGACCTCGAGCTGGCCGATGGCGCGGTGGGGGTCAAGGGCAGCCCCGATCGGCGTGTGACGATCGCGGAGCTGGCGTCGACCGCGCACGAGGGAGCCCTCCTGCTCGCGCGCGGCTCCGGGCAGCCGCCGGCGTCGCCCGAACACGACGCGTCGGCGTGTGTCGGCCGGCTCGGCTTCGAGTCGTTCGCGTCGCCGACCTTCTTCTGCCACGCCGCGCGGGTCTCGATCGATCCGGCGACCGGGGTCGCCCGCGCGACCAAGGTCGTCGCGGCGACGGACGTCGGGCGGGTGATCAACGCGACCGGGGCCATCGGCCAGGTCACCGGCGGGGTGGTCATGGCTCTCGGCAACGCGACGCTCGAGGGCACGCGCTACGGCGACGACGGGCGCCAGCGGAATGCCACCCTGCTCGACTACAAGCTGCTGACGAGCGCCGATGCGCCCGACATCGAGGTCGTCTTCGTCGAGAACCCGGCGTCGAACGGCGGGCCGCATGGCGCGAAGGGCGTGGGTGAGCCGCCGATCGTCCCGACCGCGGGCGCGGTCGCCAACGCGATCGCCGCAGCGACCGGGGCCCGCGTGCGTCGCCTGCCGATGACGCCGGAGCGCGTCTGGCGAGCGATCACCGCCGGCGACGACGGGGCGGGGGAGCGCAACGGGCCGTTCGGGCCGGTGCGGGAGGCCGTCGCGGCCGGCTCCGGGGCGGCGCCGTGACCGCGCGCTTCGCGGCGCCGACCGCGCTCGACGACGCACTCGCGGTGCTCGCTGCCGATCCGGCGGCCCGACCGGTGGCCGGAGGGACCGACCTCGTGGTGGCCGCCCGCCAGGGCCGCAAGCCGCTGCCGGACTCGATCGTGGCCATCGATCGGATTTCCGAGCTGGCGGCGGCCGACGTCGACGTCGACGGGACGCTCGTCCTCGGTGCGCTCACGTCGCACGCCTGGCTCGCGGCGTCATCTGCGGTTCGCTCCGGTTGGACGGCACTCGCCGATGCCGCCGCGATCGTCGGCTCGCCGGCGACGCGCGCCACCGGCACGGTCGGCGGGAACCTGATGAATGCATCGCCCGCGGCCGAGACGGTTGCGCCGCTCGTCGTCTTCGACGCCATCGCGACGCTCCGGGCGGCGGGCAGGGCCGCGCGCGACCTGCGGGTCGCGGAGCTGGCGACCGGCCCGGGCCGGACCACCGCGGCCGTGTCCGAGCTCCTGACGCGGGTCCGCGTCCCGGCGGCTCCAGCAGGGAGCGGGAGCGCCTACGTCCGCCTCGAGTACCGGCGGGCGATGGAGATCGCCGTCGTCGGGGCAGCCGCCCTGATCACGCTGACCGCCGACGGGCCTTCGACCAGGATTGTGTCGGCGCGT